>JAFQMR010000185.1 GCA_017396175.1 Clostridia bacterium | reverse complement strand
GGCTCTGAAGAGTACAGGTATTGCGGAAGCGGCCGAGGCCGCCATCGAAGCGGCAAAGCACGGCATACCGCAGGTGCGCCATAATTTCTCGGGCACGGTGGAGCATGCGCTGGCACACATTGAGGAGGCCACCGTTCACGATCTGCCGGGCGAACAGCAACGCTGGTATGCGATCAAGGTGTTTGAACGCGATGAAAAAGTGCTCGAGATGATGCAGCTTCCCGACAATGTCCGCCGTCATATCGAGCAGGATATTCTTTGCGTGGAAGCGGAGCTGGATGACGATGCCGAGAGCATTATCACCAATGAACGCTACGAATACGTGGCGTCTGTGCTGAAAAACTGCTACAAAAAGAAAAACATCGGTAAGCTGACGGTATCCGATAAAATCGACACAGTACTGACGAACCGCTTTGCGGCGTTACCGATTTTTGCGCTGATTATGTTCCTTGTCTATTTCCTTTCGGTAACGACGGTCGGTACGTGGGCAACCGATTGGATGAACGACGGTGTGTTCGGCGATGGCTGGCACGCGTTTAACGTCGGTGTAGAGGAATACGATGCCGCGATGGAGGGGTACGCTTCCGAAAACCTGTTCACCGAGGAGTTCCTTGCCGAGCTTTCTTCTGCGGAGCAAAACGGTGTGATCGGTGCGGATTCGTTGCTTCAGGCGGCGAAGGATGCGGATTTCGGTACGTTTGATGAGGAATACGGCGTGTACGGAAGCGGCCTGTCCGATATGGCACAGAGTCATTACGACGAGGTGATGGGAGCGCAGACGGTTCCCGATCCGGCCTCCTTCGGATGGTGGGTGCCCGGTGTCCCCGTGATCTTTGATTCCTTTCTGCTGAATGAAGCGGGAGAGCCTGCGGTGACACCGTGGTTGTATTCTCTCATTCAGGACGGTATTGTGGGCGGTGTCGGTGCCGTGCTCGGCTTTGTGCCGCAGATGCTGATGCTGTTCCTGCTTCTCGCGTTTCTGGAAGCGTGCGGCTATATGTCGCGTATTGCGTTTGTGCTTGACCGCCTGTTCCGCAAGTTCGGCTTATCGGGCAAATCCTTTATCCCGATGCTGGTGGGTACCGGATGCGGTGTTCCCGGCATTATGGCTTCTCGCACGATCGAAAATGAACGCGACCGTCGTATGACGATCATCACAACGACCTTTATCCCTTGCGGTGCCAAGCTGCCGATCATTGCGTTGATCGCGGCGGCTATGTTCGACGGTGCGTGGTGGGTGGCACCCAGCGCCTATTTCGTCGGTATGGCGGCCATTGTGGTATCGGGTATTATGTTGAAGAAAACCAAGCTGTTTGCGGGCGATCCCGCGCCGTTTGTGATGGAGCTTCCGCCGTATCATATGCCGACGCTCCCGAATGTTCTGCGCAGTATGTGGGAACGCGGCTGGAGCTTTATCCGTAAGGCCGGTACGGTGATCCTTCTGTCGACGGTACTGATCTGGTTTGTGGATTCCTTTGGCTTTGCGGACGGTGCATTCGGTTATCTGCCTGCCATGGGCACGGAAGGAACGTCGCTGATTTCGATCATCGGTAATGCGGTGGCGTGGCTGTTTGCTCCTCTCGGCTTCGGTGAGCCGACGGCGGCGGTGGCAACGCTGATGGGCCTGCTTGCCAAGGAAGAAGTGGTGGCGGTATTCGGCGTGACCGATTTTGCCGGTCTGACACAGCTGTCCGCTTATTCCTTTATGCTGTTTAACCTGCTGTGTGCACCGTGCTTTGCGGCGATGGGTGCGATCCGTCGCGAGATGAACAGCGCCAAATGGACGATGTTTGCGATCGGCTATCAGTGTGTGTTTGCATATGCCGTGTCGCTTATGGTGTTCCAGTTCGGCCTGTTGTTTGCGGGACAGTGGAATGTGATCGGTCTTGCGGCGGCGGTACTGGTTCTCGGCTTTATGCTGTATATGCTGTTCCGTCCCTATAAAGAGTCGACGCATCTTACGATGAAACTGAAGTGAAGGAGTGGCAAAGAATGCTTGCGTGGATTTCGGCAAATCTGACAACCTTGATTGTTGCGGCGGTACTGGCGGCGATTCTGATTGCTATCGTGGTGTCGATGATCCGTAAACAAAAAAAAGGCGGATCGGTCGGTTGCGGTTGCGGCTGTGAGCATTGTGCGATGAGCGAGCAGTGCCATCGGGATGATAAATAATAACATCGCTCTTCGGCGGGCTGTTTTCGGACAGCCCGCTGTGTATTTTTCTCTTGACAATATCTGACATTTTATGGTATTCTCATCAGGCAAAAATAAATACAGACAGCAAGGACGACACATGTGGCGCTTTTCAGCGCGTAAATCTGATCACGGGACCTTCGCCGGTTTCGTGAGCGGTTTGCGCGTGGGAGGCAGACGCGTGTGTCTTTTTTGTTGTCAAAAAGGAGAAATCTGTATGCCTCGTACAACCTTTCAACGAATGATCTTTGCTCTGCTCACCGTCATTATAACCGTGCACGCGTATGTGTTCTTCAGCCTCTATGTGGTTAACGGGCTGGACATCACGCAGATCACGCAAATGGGGGGTGTGCCGATGTTCGGAACCAACCTGCCGATCTGGGCGGTGGTGATCATCGAGTTCGTATGTGCCTTTACGCTGGAAATGCTGATGGGAAGTCCCTGCTCGTTCCGGCTGGCCTCCCGTGTGTTTGATCCGCGCTCAACGCATCCCGTTCTGTTCGAAACGGCGATCATTTGCACAACGGTTGCGCTGATGTGCCCTGCGATGAGCTTGCTTGCCGCGTTTATGTATTATCCGTATCCGTATATGCCGTTTGATATGTGGCGTTTACTGGCGAACTGGCTGAAGCTTGTCTGCTTTAATTTTCCGTTTGCCTTCTTCACGCAACTGTTTTTCATTCAGCCGCTTGTCCGCAAGCTGTTTAAGCTGTTGTTCCGTAAGGATATTGCTCAGAGATAAGAAGGCTAAACCAAGTGTATTTTCGTCTTTTCTTGACAAACAGCGACCTTCTGTGTTATATTGTGAACACGTATTCACAAATAATAGGAGGGATTCTTTTGGTAGGTACGTTTTGGGCGTTTATGCCTGCGATCATCGCGATTGTGCTGGCGCTGGTCACGAAGCAGGTATATGTTTCGCTCTTTCTCGGTATCTTTGTGGGCGCGCTGATGTTTGCGGGCGGCAATCCGCTGGATGCGATGTTCACGCTGTATCAGGTGATGAGCGAAAAGGTGGGGAGCAACACCCCGATCATTGTTTTCCTTGTGGTGCTCGGCATTCTTGTGGTGCTGATGCAAAAGTCGGGTGGCGCGAAGGCGTACGGCGACTGGGCCGGCCGCAAGATCAAGAGCAAGAGCGGTGCGCTGGCGGCGACAGCGGGCCTTGGCTGTCTGATCTTTGTCGATGACTATTTTAACTGTTTGACGGTCGGTTCCGTGATGCGTCCCGTGACCGATAAGTTCAAGGTGTCGCGTTCGAAGCTGGCATACATTATTGATGCGACGGCGGCTCC
>JAFQMR010000184.1 GCA_017396175.1 Clostridia bacterium | reverse complement strand
TCGTTGCCGCGCAACGATTTCATTAAACCAACAGAAAAAGAGATAACATTTCGGCTACGAACCGATTTGTTATCTCTTTCTGTCGTTATAAGGGTTTGGGCTTAGCCCATATTTACGTTTGACTAGTCAAATGCGATGCTTGCACTTTGCTCAAAGCATAAACTCTCCGCTAAGAACATCACCTATTTGCTCGTCCGTTTTTGCGTGTAACCCTCTCTGTCAAAACCTGTGGTTTTTTGGTATTATCCGAGCATGTCGCGTACCTTTTCGGCGATCGCGTCGGCAAGGCGTTTGTGGTCGTTTTTCGAGTAATGCACGCCGTCTGCCGTGTTCAACTCAAACTGCAGGTCGGCGCCGTCAATAAAGCCGCAGCCGTGGCGCTCCGCGACCGTGCGAAAGGCCGCTCCGATCCCGAGGCTTTTTTCGACGGAATCGGCTCCGTAATGAAACCCGAGCGCCATATCATCCGCGTGCGGATGGGTGGGAGCGGGCGCGACGATCAGCACCTGCGGCGGCGCAAAGCCGTAGAGCGGCTGACGACACTGACGGATCATATGATCAAGGCCGAAGGCGATCGCTCCCGGGGAGCGTCCGTACATCGTCTTAAACTCGTTGGCACCGAGCTGGATAATGACAAGATCGAGCGGTGCATTTACGTCGAGTGCCTCCTGCAGGCTGTCGAGTCCCCGCCGATGGGGCAGGACGGGATCGGTCGCAACGATGGTGCGGGAGTTGAGCCCGTTTTCAATGACGCGGTAGCCGTCACCGAGCAGGCCCTGTAAGCGCCCCGGCCACCGCTCGTCAAACGCAAAGCGGCCGCGTACGCCCGTGTCGGGGGAATAGGTTTCGTAGTCATATCCCCATGTATTGGAATCGCCGAAGGCGAGAATCTGCTTCATCGGTCAGCCCTCCGCGTATTGTTTGACGATGGCGTGCATCGCCTCGAACTGCGCCTCCATATCGCGCACCAGCTTGAACTGGGTGCGGCAACGGTCGAGGTTCTGCTCGGGATAATGGGTGCGGAAGTAGGTGTCGCCCTCGAGGTAATCGGTCAGGAAGCGGATGCCGCATTCCAGCGTCATCAGACGCGCACCCCACGGCAGGTAGTCGAGCTCCGCCGCCGTCAGGCCGCCCTGCGCACCCGCCAGAAAGCCGCGGGTGTACGCTTCAAACAGCGCGATATCGAAGTTGACCTTCGACAGATCCTTTTCGTCCTCCTTCGAGTGGTTGGCACCGAAGCGGATGGAATCGCCGAAGTCGTTGATAGACAGGCCGGGCATCGTCGTGTCGAGGTCGATGACGCAGATGCCTTCGCCCGTCGTGCGGTCGATGAGGATATTGTTGAGCTTGGTGTCGTTGTGGGTGACGCGAAGCGGAAGAACACCGTCGCGCAGAGCCTGCATCGCCACCGAGCAATCCGCCTTGCGCGCCAGCACAAAGGCCGCCTCGTCCGCCACCTCGGCGGCACGGCCGAGCTTGTCCGCCTGAAGCGCCTGTTCGAATTTCAGGAAGCGGTCCTCGGTGTTATGGAAGTTGACGATCGGCTCGTGAAGGGTGGAGGCGGGGAAATCGCGCAGCTGATACTGGAACCGTCCGAAGGCGCGTGCCGACGCTTCGAACAGCTCAGGTGTTGCAGACTGGAAGCAGTCGGTGTTCTCGATGAACGGCGTCAGGCGCCACACCTTGCCGTGTTTGTCGGTATAGAACGGGCGGCCGTCCTTGGTATTCACGAGGCTGAGCGTTTCGCGGAGCGGATCGCCGCCGTCCTCGGCGATTTTTTCGCGCAGATAGGAGGTGATGCCGATGAAGTTTTCCATCAGCTCTTCGGGGTGCGGGAAGGCGGCACTGCTCAGCCCCTGCAGGATAAAGCGCACCGCGTCGCCCTCCTTCGGCTGGCACAGCACGCAGAAGGTATCGTTGATGTGGCCTTGGCCGTAGCGAACAGCACCCACAAGGGTGGCGGGGAACTCATACGCGGCGAGCACCTCTTCGAGAATGAGGTCCTCGGCGGGAATATACGGTTGATTCATCGGGCAGTCCTCCTTTATACATAGAACGGGATCGGGCTTACACGCTCAGTATAGCACGACAAAAGCGGCTTTGGCAACGCGCGGAAGGCCCAAATCGGTGCATTTTCGGCGGGAAAAGAGAAAGCGGGTGCTTTCCCGTTCGGAAAAGCACCCGCCCTTGGGGTTACGGATTACAGGCCGCCCATCTGAGCCGCGAGCTCTGCCAGGCCCTTCGCGGTGTCATAGCAGTTGTCGCAGAACCAGCCGGTATCGCCCTCGACGGTGATGTCACGGACGTTGACGTTCTCGGTGCCGCACAGGTCGCAGGTACCGATTTTACCGCCGCCGCCGCAAGCCGCGAACATCATTACGAACATGGCGACGAGCGCCACAACAGCAAGAATTCTCTTCATAGTGATCGATCTCCTTTCGTTTTCCCTCAAAGGGGTATACTTAACTATACACCGCTTTTGCGCTTTTGTCAATTAAAATCGTAAAGTTTTTAGCATTATTACAGCAATTTTTGCGGATGACTCGCTGAAATCCTGTCGAATTCTGCTATAATTTGCGAAAAATTTACCACTTCGCCATAGACAAGCGCCTGTTTGTGGGGTATACTGAATATACAACAGAGTATGAAAGGATGTGCATTTGTATGATTCTGAGCATCAATCAAACCAATTTTGACGATATTCTGGCGGCGGAGAAAACCGTCCTTCTCGATTTTTATGCCGACTGGTGCGGCCCGTGCCGTATGGTCGCTCCCTTTGTGGAGGAGATCGCCCAGGAGAATCCGCAGCTTCTTGTCGGTAAGATCAACGTGGACGAGGAGCCGGAGCTGGCGCGTCGCTTCGGCGTGATGAGCATTCCGACGCTGGTCGTGATGAAGCGGGGCGAGGTCGTGAACCGCGCCAAGGGCGCGATGCCCAAGGCGGAGATCCTCGCGCTGTTGAGTGAATAACGCAATGGATACGGTATATGATGTCGCGGTGCTCGGCGGCGGCCCTGCCGGGTATACGGCCGCGCTGTATGCGGCGCGGGCGGGGCTTCGGGCCGCCGTTGTCGAACGTCTTTCGGCGGGCGGACAGATGGCTTTGACGGGGGATATTGACAATTATCCCGGCTTCCCCGACGGGGTGGACGGGCTGACGCTCGGTATGGCGATGCAACAAGGCGCGAAGCGCTTCGGTGCCGAAACGGTATACGCGGAGGTAACGGCGGTCGAGCTGACGGGGGCCGTCAAGGTGTTGCACTCGACGGCGGGAACGCTGTACGCCAAAACGGTGATCGTTGCGACGGGGGCCGATCCGCGCCGCCTCGGGCTTCCGTCGGAAAAGGAGCTGACGGGCGAGGGGGTACATTACTGCGCGCATTGCGACGGCGGGTTCTATCGCGGACGCACGGTTGCCGTGATCGGCGGCGGCAATTCCGCCGCGTCGGATGCGCTGTACCTGTCGCGCCTTGCAAAGCGGGTGATCGTGGTGCATCGCCGCGATACCCTGCGGGCGACGAAGCTGTATCACGAGCCGCTGATGAAGGCGGAAAACGTCACCTTCCTGTGGAACAGCACGGTCGAAGCCCTGCTGACGGACGGCGGCCGCTTTGACGGGCTGTCGGTCAAAACGGGGGAGAACGAGGCGGTACGCGTCGATTGCGACGCGGTGTTTGTCAGCATCGGACGCGAGCCCTCGACCGCGTTTCTCGGCGGGGCCTTGCCCACCGACGAACAGGGCTA
>JAFQMR010000183.1 GCA_017396175.1 Clostridia bacterium | reverse complement strand
GATGATAACTTTACCGTAACGAAGCTTGGACAGGTCGAATTCATCGCCGATGCCGCAACCGAGCGCAATGATCATCGGGAGCAGCTTCTCGTTGCCGTACACCTTATCGATGCGCGCTTTTTCGACGTTGAGCATCTTGCCCCACATCGACAGGATCGCCTGGAAGTTACGGTCGCGTCCCTGGATCGCCGAGCCGCCTGCCGAATCACCCTCGACGATGTACAGCTCGGTACGCTCGGGATCACGCCAGATGCAGTCCGCGAGCTTTTCGGGCATACGGGTGGAGCCGATGGTGCTCTTTTTACGCGCATTTTCGCGTGCCTTCTGCGCCGCCTCGCGCACACGCGCGGCGTTGATGGCTTTGTCGAGGATGGCACGTGCCACCGACGGATTTTCCTCCAGGAACGGCACGAGCTTTTCGTTGAGCAGACGCGTGACAAGCTTACCGATGGCCGTGTTGCCGAGCTTTGCCTTCGTCTGGCTTTCAAACTGCGCGTCGGTCAGCTTGACGCTGACGACCGCCGCCAGTCCTTCGCGCACGTCGTCGCCCTTTAAGTTGCTGTCGTTGTCCTTGAGCATCTTATATTTACGGGCATAGTCGTTAAAAATGCGCTGTAAGCCGTTTTTGAAGGATTGCTCGTGCGTACCGCCGTCGATGGTATGCATATTGTTCGCAAACGACAGGATCGTTTCGTTGTAGCTGTCGGTATATTGGAACGCCGCCTCCGCCACCGAATCGCCGTCGGTGATGGAGATATGGATCACCTCTTCGTGAAGCGGCACGTTTCCGCGCGTTTTGTTGAGGTATTCGACGAACGACGAAATACCGCCCTCATAGCAGAACGTCTCGCTAACGATGTTGTCCGCATCGCGGCGGTCGGTCAGCGTGATGGACAGCCCTGCGTTGAGGAACGCCTGCTCGCGCAGACGCTTCTGAAGCGTTTCGTAATCGTATTCGGTCGTATCGGTAAAGATGGTCGCGTCGGGCTTGAAGCGGATAAAGGTACCCGTTTCCTCGGTATCCGCGATGATCTTCAGATCGGTGACGATGTTGCCCTTTTCAAAGCGCTGGGCATAGGTATGCCCTTCGCGGGAGATCTCCACCTCGAGAAAATCCGACAGCGCGTTCACAACGGAGCTGCCGACACCGTGCAGACCGCCCGCTACCTTGTAGCCGCCGCCGCCGAATTTACCGCCCGCGTGAAGCACGGTCAGCACGACGGTCACCGACGGCAGACCGAGCTTTTCGTTCATACCGACGGGGATACCGCGGCCGTTATCGCGCACGGTGATGATGTCACCGGGCTCAATCTCCACCTCAATATGGGTGCAGTAACCGGCCAGCGCTTCGTCGATCGAGTTATCGACGATCTCATACACCAGGTGATGCAGACCGCGTTCACCGGTGGAGCCGATGTACATACCGGGGCGCTTACGTACCGCTTCCAGGCCTTCGAGAACCTGGATCTGGCTCTCGTCATAGACCTCATTGACGGCGGTAATCTGTTGTTCGGTGCTCATGTGGGTATCTCCCTTCTGTTGCTCTCCCGAGCGAGTAATCTCTTCTTTAAAGTGGCGGCGGACAGCTGGCATAAATAGATCCGTTCGTCGCCGTTATCGTCTTTGCAAACCACAAAGGATTTCGGCAGGTCAAGGGTGATCGTGATCACGCGTCCCTCCTGCTCGGCACGGGACAGGTACTCTCTGGTTACCTTCGAGAGCGTGGTGTTGTCGGTATCGAAAATGCCGACCACCGTCGAGGCTCTTACCACGGTTTGTTCCCCGAGATGCAGGTACATCTCCGCCGCCTCCTTTGCTGTCAGGCAGGTGTCAGCCTGCCGTTTTCCATATGAAACACCTGCCCGCCCGTCAGACGGCTGATGGCCGTCGGTTCACAGCAGGTGACGAACACCTGAAAGCCTTCGATATGGTTCAAAATGTATTCCTGTCGCGATTGGTCCAGCTCGCTCATCACGTCGTCGAGCAAGATCACGGGCTTTTCGCCGTAGCCCTTTGACAATAACGAGGCTTCGGCAAGCTTCAGCGCCAGTACGGCGGAGCGTTGCTGTCCCTGCGATCCGAACAGTCTGGCGGACGTACCGCCGATCGTGACGGTCACATCGTCGCGGTGCGGGCCGACCGTCGTAAAGCCGGCACGCAGGTCGGTCGCACGGGCGGCCTTCATCGCTTCGGGAAGGTTGCCCTCTCCCTCACTCATCTCGTACCCGAGATGCAACGCCTCCCGTCCGCTTGAAAGCCCCGTATAGATGGTTTCCGCAAAAGGACGAAGCTCTTCAATATACTCCTTACGAAAGCGCCTGACTTCCAGTCCGCTTTGGCACAGACGCTCGTCATACGCGTCAAGCAACGTGATATCCGGCGGCTGTTCCCCTTTTTTTACGGCCTTGATCAGCGCGTTACGCTGTGTCAGCACGCGGGTATACTCCGCAAGGACTTTCATATACAGCGGCCGAAGCTGACAGCACGCCGCATCCGCAAAGCGCCGTCTTGCATCGGGACCGTCTTTGATAAGCGATAAATGATCGGGCGAAAAAATCACCGCGCAAAAGACACCCATCAGGCGGTTGGCCGCCCGAAGAGGAATGCCGTTGAGAGACGCCTTACGGCGCGTATCGATCGTGATATCGGTGCATTGCCGCCGTCCGCCCGCCTGAAAGGCCACGGAAATGTCCGCCTGCGTTGCACCGAACCGTACAAGGTCGCTGTCCTTCGTGCCGCGGAAGCTCTTCCCCCCCGTCGCCAGCCACAGGCTTTCAAGCAGATTGGTTTTGCCCTGTGCGTTGTCGCCGTAGAAAATATTCATCGCACCGTGCGGGATCATATCCACCGCTTCCAGATTGCGAAATTGTCGGACACGAAGCTCACAGATATTCATGCGTTTGTCTCCGTCACGGTCACGGCGGTATCTCCGTAAAGGACGGTGTCCCCCGCGCGGACCTTTTTGCCGCGCATCGTGCACACCTCACCGTTAAAGCGTACCTCGCCGCCCTGAATCACCGCTTTGGCTTCTCCGCCCGTCATCACGAGCCCCGCAAGCTTCAGCAGTGCATCCATACGGATAAACTCCGTATGGATCGTTATGGTCGTTTCTTTCATACGCGGTCTCCTTTTCAGCCGTGGCGCGCTCCGCCGGGCATACGCACAGGCAGAACGAGGAACAGGAAGCTGTCGCCCTCGGGCGGCAGGATCTTCATCGGCGACTGGGCGCCGTTGAGCTCAATGCGCACCTCGTCGGTTTCGGTATTCTTCAGCGCTTCCATCAGAAACTGATGGTTAAAGCTCATAATTTCTTCCTTGCCGTCGACGGAGGCACTCATCACGTCGCTGGCGCTTCCGAGCGGTGTCGAACAGCTGATCTTGATCTGATGCGCATCAAACTGACAGATCAACGGCGATTTGACGCGGTCGTTGATCACGATCGCCGCACGGCTGACCGATTGCATCAGCTCACGGGTATTGACGCGGATGGTGGTGTTCACCTGCTGAGGAATCGCCTTGCGGTAGGACAAAAATTCACCGTCCAGCAAGCGGGAGATCACAACATACCCGTTGACCTCGATCAGCACGTGACGCTTACCGACAACGATCGACGTCGGGGTTTCCTCGTCATCGAGCATTTTCAGAAGCTCCACAAGCGTTTTACGCGGAATGACAAACTGCATAGTCTCTTCGCTCTGGATCGGCTCACTGCGAAGCGCCAGGCGCGCACCGTCCAGGCTGACAAGATTCAGCATTTTATTTTTCAATTCAAACAGCGTGCCCTTATGAACGGGGCGGCTGGAATCGGTCTGCGACACGGCAAAGATCGTCTGACGGATCATACTGCGCAGCGTGCCGCGTGCAATGACAAAACCGATCCCGTCGGGCACCGTCGGGATCTCGGGATATTCGGCCGCCGAGATGCCCATGATCTCGTATTCCGCCATACCGCTTTGAATTTTCACATTCATCTTATCGTCGGTGGACAACGTGACGAGCTCACCGGGAAGATTTCTGACAATGTCGCCGAACAGCTTGACGGACAGAACGATATCGCCCGCTTCTCGGACCTGCGCTTCGATCGCGGTCGTGATACCGAGCTCCATATCGTAACCCGCTAAGTACAGCGACGAGCCTGCCGCACGCAGAAGAACGCCTTCGAGGGCGGGAAGGGTGGATTTGCCCGACACGGCATGGCTGACAGTCGACACAGCGTCCAGCAGGGCGGCGGTGTTGCATACGATGATCATAGAGGATCGCTCCTTTTCGGAATGGATTTGGTGGAAAACGCAGACGGCGGAAAGAGAGCCGTCAGAGAAGAGTGTTCTGTAATACCAAACCTTACTTTCTCATCATTATCATAAGGGCGGTGAAAAAGTGTAAAAGCGGTCTGAGGCCTGTTACAGAGCGGGGTTCGTCACGGGAAAACCGTGACAGGAAAAAGTGGAGAAAGTGAAAAGAAAACGAGGGGAGAGAGACTTCCTCACACACGGTGCAAAAGGCATTGTGGAAAGTGAAAAAATGTGTGGAAAAACGACACGCTTCCACCGTTCTCCACAAACCGTCCACAGAGACAAACAGTGGAAAATTATTCGCTGAGATTCTTGATAATATCGTTGACGGTATCGCGGAAGGAGGGATCCGTCTGCATCATTTCGTCCACACGGCGCAGGGAATACAGCACCGTGGAATGGTCGAAGCCGCCGAATTTCTGACCGATCTGCTCCTGCGGCAGGCGGGTGATGCTGCGCACCACAAAGAAGGCGACCTGACGCGCTCTCGCGATCTGAGAGGTGCGCGATTTGGAAAGAATGTCCTCCACGGTGACGTTGAAGGTGCGGGATACCTCGCTGATGATGCGGTCGATGGTGATCGGCGTAGACTGAATGTTGGTGCGGATATCGCGGATCGCATTCTGCGCCGTCGAAAGGGTGGGGGAGTTGCCGCCGATCAGATACTGGGCGTGCATGGTCTTGACGACACCCTCCAGCTGACGGACATTCGTTTTCCGCTGGGTAGCGATGTATTCGCAGACGTTGTCGTCAATGTGCATATGCAGTAAGTACGCCTTGCGCTTGATGATCGCAATACGGGTTTCGAGATCGGGGGGCTGGATATCGGCAAGCAGTCCCATTTCAAAGCGTCCGCGCAGGCGGTCCTCAAGCGTGGCGATCTCGCGCGGCGGGCGGTCGGAGGTCAGAACGATCTGACGGCCGGCGTTATGGAGATAATCGAACGTATGGAAGAATTCTTCCTGTGTCTGTTTTTTGCCTGCCAAAAACTGAATATCGTCCACAAGGAGGATATCCGCTTGGCGGTATTGCTTACGGAATTCGTCGATGGTGCCGTTACCGAGAGCTTTGATGAAATCGTTGGTCATTTCCTCACACTTGGTATACAGCACACGGAACTGCGGATTTTTTTCACGGATGGAGGCACAGATCGCGTACAAAAGGTGCGTTTTCCCGAGTCCCGAGCCGCCGTAGATAAACAGCGGATTATAGTGTCCCGCCGGCTGTGTGGCCACCGAGATCGAAGCGGCGTGCGCAAAACGGTTGGAGGCGCCGACAATGAAGTTCGCAAAGGTGTATTCGCCCGTTTCCGCCGTGCGGTTAAAGAAATAATCCGAGCCGAAGTTGTCGTCGGCGGGAGCCGGCTCGATCACCGGCTTACGTTCGGTGCTGATGATGTTCAGGCGGACATCAAAGCCCAGCACATGGGAAAAGGATTCGCGCAACCGCTCCCCGTATTGCTGTTCGATGATGTTTTTCTGGAAATCGGTGTTGACCTCCAGATGTACGATTCCGTTGTCGATGGTTTTCAGGGACAAGCTGCCGATCCACATATCGATGGCGGCTTCGCTGATGTCGTAATTGTCCTGCAGATATTGCATGGTATATACCCAAACCTGGTATAACGAATGAATGGATTCCGAGCCCGGCATAATGTAAAAACACTCCTGTTCTGATAATCGATTTGTAAAGGAAAAACGGCCTTTTTTAGAAGTGCCGATAGTTTCTCATAATACTCATATAAGTATATCATAAATAGATTAATAATTCAACCTTATTTTATATATAAGGGGAAATTTTTCAACAATTTTCCGAAAAATGTGAAACAATTTTGAAATCTTTCCGAGGTAACTACAAAATATTGTGGGTGAAGGAAAAAGTAACCACAAAAGTGAAAAAAAAGATAGGGAAAATCGCGTTTTTGGTGTTGACTTTTTTGCTGGTTTCAGGTTATAATGTATCCTCGCAAGGCTGTGTCTTTGTAAGGTCTCGCGGATCGGCTCCGCAAGATCTTGAAAATATTCATTGACGAGCGCGTCTGACGCGTTTGACGAAAGGGGGAGCATACGATGTTTCGTACCTATCAACCGAAAAAGCGCCACCGTAAGATGGAGCATGGCTTCCGTAAAAGAATGGCCACGGCCAACGGTCGCAAAGTGCTGGCGCGTCGCCGTGCAAAGGGAAGAAAGAAACTGACCTACTAAAAATGGCCACCTTCGTGTGGCTTTTTTTTATAACTGCGGACGGTTACCGGCCCGCAGGTCACACGAGAGGAAGAGATTGTCTTATGGCCAACAAAACGACAGCGGTCCTCAATCAGAATAAGGATTTCCGCGCGTTGTATTATCGCGGAAAATCCCGTGTCGCACCGGTACTGGTGACGTATGTGCGTAAAAACCGTTACGGAGTTAACCGCGTCGGGATCACCACCGGCAAAAAGCTCGGCAAAGCCGTCGAGCGTAACCGTTGTCGCCGCCTCATTCGCGAGGCGTACCGTCTTCTCAGTCCTTCGATCCTCGGAAGCTGGGATATCGTCTTTGTAGCGCGTACCCGCACGGTAAGAGCGTCTATGTGGCAGGTGAAGGAGGCGATGGAGCAACAGCTCCGCGAGCTGTCCCTTCTGCCGAAAAAGACACAGAATCACGGAGGAACAACCGATGAAAACGCTGCTGATTAAGCTGATCCGTTTTTATCAACGCAGGATCTCCCCCAACACACCGCCCGCTTGTCGTTTCACGCCGACCTGTTCTCAATATGCGATCGAGGCGATCACCCGCTTCGGTGCGCTGAAAGGAACGGGACTCGCCGTGTGGCGCATTTTGCGCTGTAATCCGTGGGGGGGACACGGCTACGATCCCGTGCCGGAAAAAAAAGAGAAAAAGAAGCGATAAGCAGAAGGGATTACGAGTATGGATATTTTTGGAATTATCAGCCAGCCCTTAGGTATTCTGATGAAATGGATCTATATGCTTTGCAATAACTATTTCGTCACCATCTTTCTGTTCACGTTGGTCACGCGTCTGATTTTGTTCCCGCTGAACCTGAAACAGCAAAAAAGCACGATGGACCGTGCCCGCCTGGCACCGCGCCTGGAGCGGTTGCAGAAAAAGTATGCCAACGATCGCCAGAAGCTGGGACAAAAACAGCAGGAGCTGTATGAGCGTCACGGCGTCAGCATGACGGGCGGTTGCCTGCCGATGTTGTTGTCGATGGTTGTGCTCTTAGGTGTTATCGGTGTGATCTATGCGCCGATCTCGACGTTGTCGGAGCCCGCTGTGGCAAAAGAAGTCATCACCGTTACGCAATATGCGATGGATACGATGGACGGCGGCGAGGAAACCCAGAAAAATGCGTATCAGGAGCTGTACCTGATGCTCAACTGCGAAAAAGACGGCGTGAAGGATGCCGTTGTCACGATGCTCAACGAGCCGACCGACGAAGCGCTTTCGAAGGCGTATAACGTTGATCTGGTGACGGTGCAGAAAAACCGTGAGGCGTATGCCGCGACGGAACCCGAAAAGACCTATGCCTATGATTTCAAAACCGTGAAAATGAACGGTCGGAGCGGGGAAGAGGTTTATCTCCAGATCGAAACCATGGCGGATCAGTTCAAGATCGGTGAAAACTTCTCGATGCTGCAGACTCCGTGGAACGATAAGGGCTTCGGCGGTATCAACCTGCTGTGGATCATCCCGCTGATTTCGGGTGCGACCTCGTTCCTTGTGAGCTTCATTTCGATGCGCTTCAACAAGAAATCGATGCCGCAGAACCAGCCCGGACAGGGTTGCACCAACAATATGATGATGATCTATATGCCGGCGATTTCCCTGTTCATCGCGTTCAGCGTGCCGGGAGCGGTCGGCCTGTACTGGATCTTCTCGAACCTGCTGTCCCTTGTGCAGACGGTGGTTCTCAACAAGCTCTACGATCCCGGTAAAGCCCGTGCGGAGGCGGAAGCGGAATATCAGGAGCGCCGTCGCAGAAAGAAGGAAGACAAGGAGCGTCTTGCCAAAGCGCGTCAGCGCGAGGAAGCGGAAGCGCGCAAAGCAGAGCGTGAGCTTGAGCGTCAGCGTGAGGAATCCCGCGAGATGAACAAGCGCAAGAAAAAAGGCGGTTCCGCGGCCCATAAGCCCGCGCTGAAGCCGTCGATGAACACCCATGAAGAGGAACAAAGCGGGGCGACGGACGCCGTCGAAACTACGCAGCCCGCTGAAAATGCCGAGGACGCCTCGGAAGAATAAGAGAAAGGATCACGAGTTTATGCGTAAGGAATGTGTAAAAGAGGCCGCTTCCGTTGAAGAAGCCAAAGCGTTGATCGCCGCCGAGCTGGGAGCGGAACAGGAGGCGATCGTGTTTGAGACGGTGCAGGAGCCGCAAAAGAAGACGTTCGGTCTGTTCGGCGGACAGAATGCCATCGTCAAGGGTGTGTATGAGGTAAACGAAAGCGCGTCGGAGATCGCGAAGGCGTACCTCGAAACGGTGCTCCGTACGATGGGTGCGGAAGCGGAGATCACCGTAAAAGAAGAGGAAAACGGCTGCTGCCTGATGATCGAAGGCGAAAATCTCGGCTTTATCATCGGTCGTCGCGGCGATACGCTGGATGCCCTGCAGTATCTGACGGGCCTCTGTGCCAACCGCGTCGAGGATGACTATTACCGCGTCACCATCGATATCGGCAATTACCGTGAAAAGCGCGAGCAGGCGCTGAAGGGCCTTGCTCATAAGATGGCGGCTCAGGCGGCTCGTACGGGACGTAAAAACTCCCTTGAGCCGATGAATCCGTATGAACGCCGTCTGATCCATACGGCGGTGCAGGATGTCAAGGGTGCGACCTCCTGGAGTGTCGGCACCGAGCCGAACCGTCACGTGGTCATCGGTCCGTCCGATGACAACCCGAAGAAGAATTCCCGTCCTCGCCGCGGCCGCGGTAAGGGGAAGAGCGGCGAAGGCCGTACCGAAGGGGCACCGCGTCGTGAGAAGCTTCGCGACAGCGAATACGTGATCAAGCCGCCCGAGCGTCAGGTTCGTCAGTTTGTGCCGAGAAGCAATCCGCTTCCCGTGGCTGACGGTGCAACCCCGCCCGAGAAGACAAAATCGGAAGCAGAGCTGACCGCATCGCTCTACGGCCGCATCGACCTGTAACAGGAAAACGGACGAGCAGTGTAAACGGCTCATCCGTTTTTTTGTCATAGAGCGTCAAACCGACGCATACACTCCCAAAAAAAGGGGGAGAGACGAATGAGCTGTTCTTGCGATCGTCCGATCACGGTGCGCCCGCAGTGCGGCGGACGGAGGGTATGTCTGTCGCCGTGGCTTGCGTTGGTGCTGGGGCTGTTATTTTTGGTATTGTTGTTTACGCGGTGTCACTGTGCGGCTACTGCTGTCACGGATGTTTCACGTGAAACATCCGTCAGCGAACCGACGGAAATGGTCAATGCGTGTTTCACGTGAAACAAAATTCTGTACTTTTTTTGTAAAAGGGCTTTTTTATTGTAAAAACGTGTGCTATAATAACACCTGTACCTCAAAAATACGATAGAAAGGGGCAGATTCGTTTTGGGTAAGATTCTCGCCGTAGTGAACCAAAAGGGCGGCGTCGGAAAAACCACCTCGACCGTAAACCTGGCGTCGGCGCTCGGATTGTCGGATAAGAAGGTGTTGCTTGTCGATCTGGATCCGCAGGGCAACGCGACCAGCGGTCTCGGCCAGCGCAAACAAGGCGTATCTGTCTATGATCTGTTGATCGGCGAAGCCTCCTCGGACAATGCGGTGGTGCACACGGCGTTTACGAATCTCGATCTGATTCCGTCTGCGATTCAGCTGGCGGGAGCGGAAGTCGAGCTGATCGAGCTTCCCCGACGGGAAAACCGTTTAAAAGCGGCGCTGGCGACCTTGCGTCCGCAATACGATTATATTTTGATCGATTGTCCGCCGTCTCTCGGCTTATTGACACTGAACGCGCTGTGTGCCGCCGATTCGCTCGTGGTACCGATCCAGTGCGAATATTATGCGCTGGAGGGCTTGGCACAGCTGATGGATACGGTGCGTCGCGTGCGGCGACTGTACAACGCGTCTCTCGATATTGAGGGCGTGTTGCTCACCATGTATGACGGACGACTCAATCTGACACAGCAGGTCATAGCAGAAGTGAAAAAATACTTCCCGAAAAAGGTGTATGCTACGCCGATCCCGCGTTCGGTGCGGTTGGCGGAGGCACCCAGCTTCGGACAGCCGATCCATTATTATGACCGTTCCAACCGCGGAGCGGCGGCGTATATGGAGGTTGCCGCGGAGTTGATTTCGAAAAACCGTTGACGGAAAAGGAGGATGTACACCGTATGGCATTGAAAAAAGGCGGTCTCGGACGCGGTCTGGATGCATTGATGATGGACAGCAGTACCGAAGACGGCGGAAAAACCGTGGCTCTGCGCCTGACGGATGTGGTGCCCAACCCCGATCAGCCTCGCCGTCAGTTTGAAGACGGGGCACTGGAGGAGCTGGCGGCTTCGGTCAGCAAGCACGGCATCCTGCAGCCGTTGCTGGTGCGTCCGATGGCGGACGGCAGTTACCAGATCGTGGCGGGTGAGCGTCGCTGGCGTGCGGCGCGGTTGGCGGGACTGACCGAAGTGCCCGTCGTGATCCGTGAACTCAGCGACCGCGAAACCGCGGAGCTGGCGCTGATCGAAAACCTGCAGCGCGAGGACCTCAATCCGATGGAAGAGGCGCTTGGGTATCAGTATCTGATGACGCAGTACGAGTTGACGCAGGAGCAGGTGGCGACGGCGGTCAACAAATCCCGTCCGGCCGTTGCGAATGCGCTTCGCTTACTGAAGCTTCCTGCGTCGGTGACGGCGATGGTGGCGAACGGTACGTTGTCGGCAGGTCATGCCCGTACCTTATTGCCGCTGGAAGAGGAAGCGGTCATTGCGGCGGTCGCGAAGCAATGCATTGCCGAGGATCTGTCGGTCCGTGCGACCGAGGCACTGGTGAAGAAGCAAAAAGCCGCGCCGAAGGCACCCAAGGCAAAAGCCTTTACCGCGACTTTTGAAAACGAGGTCGCGCTGGCGCTGTCTGAGCAAATGGGACGCAGTGTCAAGGTGACACGCGGGAAAAAGGGCGGTGTACTGTCGATCGAATACTTCGATGACGCCGATCTCCGCTCCCTTGCCAAAGCGCTTAGCGGGGAATAAAACACAATATATAGTATTTTATTAGAAAGAAGTGTATAGATATGGTAGATATTAAACTGGTTCGGAGCAATCCCGACGCTGTGAAGGCGGCCGTGAAAAAGCGCGAGATGGATCTTGACGCGCTGATCGACGACATCCTCGGTATTGACGAGGAGCGCCGTGCGCTGATGGCGTCGGTGGAGGCACTCAAGGCGCGTCAAAACGCCGCTTCCAAGCAGATCCCGCAGATGAAGAAGGCGGGCGAGGATACCACGGCACTGATGGCGGAGATGAAGACGCTGTCGGAAACCGTCAAGGAAGAGAGCGCGAAGCTTCAGGAGCTGGATGACAAGCAAAAAGAGCTGATGTATTCGATCCCGAACCTCCCCGATGAGGATCTGCTTGCGGGCGGCAAAGAGAATAACGCGGCGGTGCATTATTTCAAGGAGCAGCCGACGTTTGATTTTGAGCCGAAGAACCACGTGGAGCTTTGCGAATCGCTCGGCCTGATCGATTACGAACGCGGTGCGAAGCTCGGCGGCAACGGCAGCTGGATCTACCGCGGTCTGGGCGCACGTATGGAATGGGCGCTTCTGAACTTCTTCATTGACGAGCACATCAAGGACGGCTACGAAATGATCCTGCCGCCGCATATGCTCGGTTATGAGTGCGGCTACACGGCGGGCCAGTTCCCGAAGTTTGAGGAAGAGGTCTACTGGATCGGCAACCCGACCAGCAGTGAAAAGCGTTTTATGCTCCCGACGGCGGAGACGGCGCTCGTCAACCTGCATCGCGGCGAGATCCTCACCCCCGACGAGCTTCCGAAGAAATATATTGCGTACACCCCCTGCTATCGCCGTGAGGCGGGCAGCTACCGCTCCGAGGAGCGCGGTATGATCCGCGGCCACCAGTTCAACAAGGTGGAAATGGTGCAGTATACGACCGCCGAGGGTTCGGATGAGGCGTTTGAAGAGCTGGTGCGCAAGGCGGAGACGCTCGTGCAGAAGCTCGGCCTGCATTACCGCCTCGAAAAGCTGGCGGCAGGCGACTGCTCCTTCTCGATGGCGCGTACCTATGACATTGAAGTATGGATCCCCAGCATGGGCATTTATAAGGAAGTCAGCTCCGCCTCGAACGCACGCGATTACCAGGCGCGTCGCGGTAACATCCGCTATCGCGGTGAGGACGGCAAGACGCATCTGGCGCACACGCTCAACGCGTCCGGTCTCGCGACCAGCCGCGTGATGCCCGCGATCGTCGAGCAGTATCAGAACGCGGACGGCTCCGTAACGGTGCCGGAGGTCCTGCGTCCCTATATGGGAGGCATTGAGGTTATTCGATGAGCACGCCCTGTCCCGAAAACATCCCGGCGGTATTCCGATGGGATACCCGCGTGGCGACGGTGGACGTCGGCCCCGACCGCAAGCTGACCTTTTCCGCTCAGCTTCGGTATCAGCAGGAGGCGGGCGAGCTGCATTTTGCTGAAGGACATCTCGGCTTTGCGGCGCTCGCGTCTCTCGGCATTGCGTTTGTCATCGTGCAGAACAACACGGTGATCTACCGCCGCCCCGAAGCGTGCGAGCCGATTACGGTGACCACGTGGAGCGAAGGCGTACGCGGGGCGAAGTTTTTCCGCCGCTATCGGTTTCAGGATGCGGCGGGCGAGGTGCTGATCGACAGTATGGCGGTGTTCGTGCTGGTTGACGTGAAGGCGCACAAGATGCTTCGCTCGACGGAATTCCCCTTCACGATCACACACGCCCCCGAGGAACCGCATACCTGTCCCCTGCCGCCGCGTCTGCGGGAGGCAGAGGCGATGCCAACGGTCGGCACCGTGTCGGTCGGACGCTCGCTTCTCGATTTCAACGCGCATCTCAACAACACGCGCTATGCAGACCTGATGCTGGACGCGCTTTCGGAGGACGAGGCGAAGGCGGTGACGGGGTATTCCATCCTCTTTTCCCACGAAGCGAAAGAGGGGGACACCCTTCGGATGAAAAAGGCGGTTGAAGAGGACGGATCGGTGCTGATCTGTGCCGAAAACGGCGAGCAGACCTGTTTTATCGCACAGGTGCGATACGATACGGGATTTGCAAAGCGATGAAACGCTAATAACAGAAGATAAAAAGAGAAGGTTCCGCAGTATTGCTCCGAACCTTCTCTTTTTTTGTTTCGTGTAGGATTACAGCCCCAGCGCGTCGAAGAGCGCGATGTCGTTTTGCAGCTCCTCCTCGGCGTGTTCGGCGTAGGCGCGGCGGCGTTTATGCACGGCGCGGTTTTTCGTCACCCCTTCGAAGGCGCGGTGAACGTACGCGGCGGGCAACAGCCACGGATGCTTGGCGGCATATTCATACCGCGAACGCATCACGTTGGCGGGCGGCAACAGACGCGCCTTGAGCGACGAGGAGCGCTCCCCGTCCGTACGGCGGGCATCACGGCGTTTTGCGGCCAGCAGAAGCCGCTCGTCCTTCCCGAACGTGGTGCCGCCGAGCAAGCGCTCGGCAAATTGTGCGGCGAACGGCTCCTCCAGCGGCGACTGATCGGCATCCGCCACCTCGATTTCCAGCGCGAGCGCAATAAACCACAGCAGTCGCCGTGTGAACAGCAAAAGACCGTCCTTTTCGAGACGCGCCGTCGCCGCCTGCCATACGTCCGTGTCGGCAAAGCGGCGGTACAGCACCGCCACGTCCATCACCATTCGCAGGCCACAGCCGCCTGCCGAAAAATGCGCCACGAGATGATGCACCGCGTGGACGATCTCCGCTTCGTCGCTCAGGTGGTAGGTATGTCCTTGTTGCAGGCGGGCGTTCGTCCAGAGGTCGTCATAAGGCACGGGGGACTGTGCGGCAACGTCGTAGCGACGGACGATCGTATGCATTTCGATGAGCAGCTCCCGACGCTCATACACCCACACCTCCGACGAACGGGAGGTACAGGTAAACCCGAGCGAGGTCATCGCGGCATCGGCGTTGGTGCGATCGTCTGCGCGGATGACCATATCGATATCCCCCATACTTCGCATGGCAGGGGCGGGGTAATAGGCGCCGACAACGGTGCCTTTAAAAAACAGGTGTGCGATCTGACGCTTATCAAATTCGGCGGCAATGTCACCGACGGCGAGGCGGCGGTCTTCGTACGCCGACAGCGTCAGGAAGCCGTCACGTCGGAGGCGGTCGCGTACGCTGTCGGGCATCGGCGTATGCTCGGTGGCGAGAAACAGCGCCCCCGAAAGCGATTGGCGTCTCGCAAGGTGAAACAGCTTGCCCCATTCGGGCGGCGAGAGCGGAAGGTCGTCGACGGTGCGTCCGTGCAAAAACGCCGTCATACAGCGAAAGAACGACGGATAGATCATATCGAGTCTCCCTTCTCAAAGGAGCGGATGACGCTCACGCACAGCGCTTCAAGGTCCGCCAGGGTGGACAGCTCGCACGCCTTGGTGCGCCATTTGGCGGCCCCCTCCATCCCGCGCATATACCAGGCGGCGTGTTTGCGTGCCTGCAACAGCGCGATATGCTCGCCCTTGTCCGCGACCATCGCCCGTACCTGACGGTACAACAGCTCCATCCGCTTTGAGACAGGGGGTGCGGGCAGGATGATGCCGTGGGTGAGATAGGCTTCGATCTGGGTAAAGATCCACGGAGCGCCGAGCGCACCGCGCCCGACGGCCACAAAATCGCAATCGGTGTCCTCGATCATCGTGGCGGCATCGTTCGCGTCGAGAATATCGCCGTTGCCGATGACGGGAATGGAGACGGCCCGCTTGACCGCCTTGATGATCTCACGGTCGACGGGCGGCGCATACATCTGGTCGCGGGTGCGGCCGTGCACCGTCACGGCGGCGGCACCGCCCGCTTCCACAGCCAGCGCCACCTCGACGGCGTTGACCTGCGTCTTGTCGTAGCCCTTGCGGATCTTCGCGGTGATCGGCACATCCACCTCGCGCACCATCGCTTCCGTAATACGACGGCAAAGCTCGGGATCGCGCATCAGCGCACTGCCGCAACGGTTCCCCGCGATCTTCGGAGCGGGACAGCCCATATTGATATCGATGGCGGCGGGACGGAATTCCATCACCAACGACGCCGCTTTTGCCATGATGTCGGGATCGTCACCGAACAGCTGGATCGCGGCGGGTTGCTCCTCGGGATCGAGCACAAGAAGCTCGCGGCTTTTGCGGTCGCCGTAGCAAAGGCCCTTGGCGCTGACCATTTCGGTGGTGACAAGAGCGGCACCGTGATCGACGCACAGACGGCGGAACGCGCGGTCGGTCGCCCCCGCCATCGGGGCGAGAGCGGCGTGTCCTTGCAGTTCCAGATCGTGAAGTTTCATAAAATACAGACTCCGTTTCGTAAAAAAAGCGGCAAACGCCGCTTTCGGTTAGCGTAACAGGACATATCCGAATCTGTTTTTTGACAGGATAGGATACCGACCTGCTACGTCATGCTCACTCAGCATACGACAGTATTCTTCGTTCGCCTTCCTTGCATCTCGATACCCTATCCTGCCAAAAAATCTCCGACCGCTGTATTCGGATGTTTTGGCTTTTACAAGGCAGACGACGACGCAAGGCTGACGCCTTGCAAGGAGGATAACG
>JAFQMR010000022.1 GCA_017396175.1 Clostridia bacterium | reverse complement strand
GGGCGGCTTTTTCGGTTGACAGAGTGGGGAGGTTATGGTATCATTTATTATGAAGTATTTTGTCGGTAGGTGAGCGTATGAAACGGGATCTGATTTCGATTATTGTACCGTGTTACAACGAGCAGGAGGTGCTTCCTCTTTTCTACGAAGAGGCGAGTAAATGGGTTGCACAGCTGGACGCGGATGTGGAGTTCGTGCTGGTGGATGACGGCTCAAAGGACAACACCATTCATATTATGCGAGAGCTTGCCGAAAAAGACAGCCGCGTGTTTTACTATTCCTTCTCCCGCAACTTCGGCAAAGAAGCGGGCATTTACGCGGGACTGTATCACGCGAAGGGGGACTACTGCGTCATTATGGATGCCGATCTGCAGGATCCGCCTTCACTGTTGCCTGCGATGTATGACGCTGTGAAGAACGAGGGCTACGACTCGGTGGCGACCTGCCGCGAAACGCGCAAGGGTGAGCCGCCCATCCGTTCCTTCTTCGCCCGTAAGTTTTATAAGATCATCAATAAAGTCTCCGAAGCGGATATCAAAGACGGTGCCCGTGATTACCGTATGATGTGCCGCCGTATGGTGGATGCTATTGTCGGAATGGGCGAATACAACCGCTTCTCGAAGGGTATCTTCGGCTGGGTAGGCTTCAAGACCAAGTGGCTTCCGTATGAGAACGTTGAGCGTGCGGCGGGCACGACCAAGTGGTCGTTCTGGAAGCTGTTTAAGTATTCGCTCGACGGCATCGTAAATTTCTCGTCCGCTCCGCTTCATATTTCGTCGTGGATCGGCATTGTGTTCTGTGTGATGTCCTTTATTATGACGCTGTTCGTGTTTGTCCGTCAGATGATTGCACCCGATCCGACCATCGGCTGGTCATCGCTGGCGTGCCTGATCACCTTTATCGGCGGCATTCAGCTGTTCTGTATCGGTGTGCTCGGACAGTACATTGCGCGCCTGTACCAGGAAAGCAAGGGACGCCCGAAGTTTATCGTCCGCGAAACCAATCGCGATGACAGGAAAGAGGAAGACAGAGCATGAATCGATTTCTTACCCGTGTGCGGGAAACCTATGACCGCGGTGTTGCGGCACTGACGGACAAATCCAAGCCGTATTATATTCAGAATCTGCTGGCCGCTCTGATCGTATCCTTTTTTGCGGTGACGGCGCTGTTTATGATGACGGGGTATTTTTCGGGACAACCCGCGTTTACCAGCTATGAGGCCTACATCGGTGCGCTTGATACGCTGATGTTCCTGCTTGCCGTAGCGGCGTTGACGGCGGTGTTGATCCTGGCGATGTGCCTGTCGGGGGCGGAGAAGATCCTGCCGATGGCTCTTGTCGTGTCGGTGACGGTGTTCTGCTCCTTCCTGCAAAACGGTACGCAACGCAACATCTGGCTGTCGGTCGGCATCGGTCTTGTCTGTTACCTGGCGTGTCTGTGGATATTCAACCGCTTTGAAGCGCCGTTTTCGTCGCTGAAGCCGGGCTTCGGTATGGTGAAGATCATCGTTTCGGTGATGTTTGTGCTGTTTGTCGGTGCGCTGTCCTTTATGAGCATCTGCCGCCTGCGCTCCTTTACCTACGATACGTTTGACTTCGGCATCTTTATGCAGATGTTCGATTATATGAAGGAGACGGGCCTGCCGCTCACGACGGTGGAACGCAATACGGAGCTGTCGCACTTTGCCGTGCATTTCTCGCCGTTCTTCTATGTGCTTCTTCCCGGCTATTGGCTGTTCCCAACGCCCGAATACCTGTGCGTGATGCAGGTGGCGTTTGTCGGCGTCGGCGTGTTTGCTGTGTACGGTATCGCGAAGCACCTTCAGTTTTCTCCGAAGGCGACACTGCTGCTGTGCACGCTGTACCTCTCGTATCCGTCGCTCTCGTTCGGTCTGTTCTTTGACTTCCACGAAAACAAGTTTCTGACCTTCTGCATTCTGTTCGCGATCTATTTCCTGCTCAAGCGGAAAATGATCCCGTTTTATATCTTTGCGGTGCTCCTCTGTTCGGTGAAGGAGGATGCCGCGATGTACTTGATGATGATCGCCGTATTTATGATCATCCACGAGAGGATGATCAAACACGGCGTGCTGACGCTGTTGCTGGCGGCGGGCTACTTCCTGTTTGCGCTGGAGATGATCCAGATCTGCGGTGCCTCGGAGGCCATGGAGTTCGGCTACCGTTATGATAACTTTGCGCTCGACGGCGAAGCGGGTGTCGGTCAGCTTGTCAAGGTGACGCTGTTCGATCTGGGGTATTCGCTGACGCAGATCTTCACACTTGAAAAAGTGGAGTTTATGCTGTGGATGTTCCTGCCCGTGATGTTCACGCCGTTTATGACCAAGAAGATTTCTACGCTCGTGCTGGTGGCACCGATGCTCGTGATCAATCTGATGAGCCTTTGGCCGTATCAGTTCGATGTCGATTATCAGTATACCTTCGGTACGGCGGCATTGGTGATCGCGGCGGCGATTTTGGCGCTTCGTCGATTGAGCCCGAAGAAACGCAATCTGTTGCTCACCGCTGCTGTGATGACCTGCCTTGCGGTGACGCTTCCGCGTGTGACGGCGCGCTCCAATTCCTATATCAACGGGTATTTTGCGAACCAAGCGATGTTCGACAGCTCCATTGCCTTCATCGATGAGACGCTGTCGAAGGACAGCGTGATCGGCGTGGAAGGCAATGTGATGCCGCTGATGCACGATTATCCGCATCTGGTGCTCGATCCGCACAGCGATGAGCTGGCGGCACGGATGGAATATTATATCGCAAAGCTGGAGGACGGCGACCTGCCGATGACGGTCGACCGTGCCGAGACGAGCTTGCTCCCCGATCTTGAGCCGGTAGCGGACAACGGCTACCTCGCGGTGTATAAGAATCCTGCCTACCCGATCTACGAGGAAACACAGCAGTTTATCGAAAGCGTTATCCCGAAGGATGCGGCGGTCGGCACGAGAAACGGCGCCGAGAATTTTATGCCGTATACCTATAAGCACGTCAGCCCGAATCCGCACTACGACGATCTGCTGATGGATGCGGAATACCTCGTCACGAAAGCGGGAGACTATATGGAGGCGGAATTCACCTCCCGCGGCTATGAATTTGTCGGCGAAAAAGGCTACGTCGCCATCTTCCGCAACCCCGACTATGCGGCCTTTATGACCACCGTTCGCTTTGCGGAGCAGGAGGTACCTAGCGATGTTCCCGTCGGTGTACGCGGTAACGTGCGACGCTATCTTTCGGCGGCCTACAAGGACGTGCATCACGATCTGCCGATGGAGCATCTCTCGTCCTCGGTGCAGTATTATGTGGCGAAGGTCGGAGAGGTCGCGGACGAGGAGCTGACGGCGGTCGGCTTTGTGAAGCAGGCGGAAAACGGTCTTCTCGTCATTTATCGCAACACGACAGACCTGTCTGCGGCGGCCGCGTCGGGCGGTTCGTCCTCGATGTTGACGGCGCTGCTGCTGGTAGCGGCGGCCGCCGTGGCGGTAGCCGGTGTTCTTGTTCTGCGAAAGCGCAAGACAAAGCGCAAGGCGGTTCCTGTTGTCGAAGCATCCGAGGCGGATACGGAGACAGACGTACAGGTGGAGGAAACGGCGGTCGAGGAGACCGTGTTTGAAGAAGCAAAAGCCACCGAACGCAAGAAATTGCTCGAGGAACTGTTCGCTGATACCGATATTGACGTCAGCGGTGATGATCTGTAATCTATAAAAACAGCCCGAAGCACGGCATATTGTCCGTGCTTCGGGCGTATCCATTCATGAAGGAAAGGAGGCGTCATTAATGGGGGCTTTGTTTTATATCAACAGTATGTTTCTCGGTGTGGGACTGGCAATGGATGCTTTTTCGGTGTCTCTCGCAAACGGACTGCACGAGCCGCGGATGCGTCGCCGCCGTATGTGCGCGGTCGCGGGTGTATTTGCGGGCTTTCAGTTTTTGATGCCTCTGATCGGTTGGTTCTGTGTCACGACTGTCACAGGGTATTTCAAAGCCTTTGAGCCGTTTGTTCCGTGGATCGCCTTCGGCCTTCTCAGCGTTCTCGGCCTGAAAATGCTGCTCGAGGGCGTGTCGGGCGGCGAGGAGGAAGTGCCCGCCGTCAGCTTCGGCGCTCTGTTACTCCAAGGCGTAGCTACGTCGATCGATGCGCTGTCGGTCGGCTTTACGATTGCGGAGTATTCGCTGTGGGAGGCAGTGCTTGCCTGTCTGCTGATCGGTGCGGTGACCTTTGTGATCTGTTTTGCAGGACTCTGGATCGGCAAGCGCTTCGGCACAAAGCTCAGCGCCAAGGCGGCGATTCTCGGCGGCGCAATTCTTGTTGCCATCGGTATTGAAATATTGGTCACAGGCTTGATCGGATGATATAAACCGCCCGCGGATGGAGCACCATTCGCGGGCGGTTTTGCGTTCCCTCACACCGTTTTCCTGCTTTTCGCATATACTGTTGACGCGGGGATATACTCCGCAAATAAATCGGACAAGGAGGGCTATTATGGCTGTTTTTACAAACCAGGCAACGATATCTTATAACGGCGTAACTGCCAATTCCAATATCGCGTACGGCGAGATCCTTGATGTGCTGTCTGTCACCAAAACGGCGGTGGAGACGGGCTATACGGCGGACGGTGTTGTCACCTATGTCGTGACTCTGCGTAACACGGGTTCGGTGCCGCTCACGGCGCTGACGGTAACGGATGACCTCGGCGGTTATCCCTTCGGCACAGACACCGTCTATCCGCTCACCTACGTTGCGGATTCTGCAACGGTGTTTGCGGACGGTGTACCGCAGGCGGCACCGTCCGTCACGGTAGGGCCGCCGCTGACGGTAACGGGCTTCACCGTGCCCGCAAACGGCGACACGGTGCTGGTGTATCAGGCACGCACCAATGCGTTTGCACCTCCTGAAGGGGAGATCGTCAACACGGTAACGGTGACGGGGAGCGGGCTGACAGCTCCGCTTACTGCCTCGGAGACGGTGTCGGCGGATAGCGAGGCGGCCATCACGATCTTCAAGACCATCTCGCCGTCGCAGGTGGTGGAGAACGACACCGTTGCGTATACGTTTCGCCTTGACAACAGCGGCACCGCACCGCTTAGCGCTACCGACAACGCGGTGATCCGTGATACGTTCGATCCCATCCTCACGGGACTTACCGTCACCTTTAACGGTACTCCGTGGACAGAGGGCGTCGAATACACGTATGACGAAACGACGGGGCTGTTCACGACCACAGCGGGGGCGGTTACCGTGCCTGCCGCGACCTACACGCAGGATCCCGTGACCGGTGCGTATACCGTCACCCCGGGGAGTGCGTTGCTGGTGGTCACGGGCGTGATCTGATGACTTGCCTTTTGATATCCTTCGTGCTATACTGTCCTCAAGCTTTTGTGAAGGGACAGGGATAAAGGGTATGATCGATTTCAAAAGGATGGATGAAACGTGTCTGGAGGCCTTTTACGGCGGCAAGGGCGCATTGCGCGCCAAGATGGTCAGCGATGACCGCAACCGCATCCTGAAAGGACGGCTGGTGCCCGGTGCCTCTATCGGGGAGCATTGCCACGAAACCTCGTCGGAGATCATCTTTGTGGTCTCGGGAGAGGGGACGGTTATTCTCGACGGGCAGGAGGAGCGCCTGACAGCGGACACCTGCCATTATTGCCGCAAAGGGCAGACGCATACGCTCCTCAACGACGGTACGGAGGATCTGGTGTTCTACGCGGTCGTCCCGCAACAATAAAAGGAACGCCCTTGCGGTCATGACCGCAAGGGCGTTTTTCGGTTAGTGCTTTAGCGTTAGAGGATCGCGCGAAGAGCGATCCTCAACAACCGCCCGCTATGCGGGTGGGATTAAAGCTTAAGCAAAGAGACATCCTTTGTGATAGAATAGAGAGTGCTCAAGTCTCTAAACAAAACAGAAAG
>JAFQMR010000182.1 GCA_017396175.1 Clostridia bacterium | reverse complement strand
TGTGCCGTCCTGCAAAGTCACCGCGTTAAACAAAACCTTATACTCGTCCTTTGTGATAACTTTGACGCGAACAAACTGCGAAGCAGGCATATCATACAGGACTTTACCGACTTGTGCATTTGTGCTGTTCAGGTTGATCTTCGTTTGCGAAGACGAATACTCTCCGTCTTTTGCAGAGGAGAAGCCAAGCTCGACATACACGTGCGTATTCGGCGTTCCCTGTACACTGTACCGAAGCGAATACATCGCGGGACGCAAAGCGCCTGCCGCACGAATGCCGAGCCCGGAGCTCTGCTTAAACACATAAGCAACACACGCAGATGAGGACTCCGCCTCAAAGCCCCAACCGCTGTTGACGGAATACACGGTCACCTTTCCGTCATGGTACCCCTCAATGCCGGTGGCAGGCTTTTCGTACTGAACCGTCGCCGAGCTGTTGGTAATCCAACCCGTGGTCATATTCTCGGCAAGCCGCTCTTCCCAGTACTTTTGGAAATACACAGGAGTCGTAGAAATCTTAGACAGCGTCTGGTAGCGGGTTGTTCTTGCAAAATAGGTGATCTGCGGCATATACCCGTCCGTTTTTGTCCAAAGCCAGCTTTCGCCGTTCGTATCGCTTGTAATCGAATCGCTCGGAGTCACGGTCAGACTGCTCATCACGGATGTACCGACCATATTCTCTGTCTCGAGTGAACCGTTGCCTTCAAAATAACAGTTCGTTCCCGCCGCACCCGCACCGACAAGCGGACCGATCGCCGAGGTGCCGTTTTTGGCGTAAACAAGCGAAGCGGCATAGGAGGTTTTCAACGTACCGCCGTTATTGCCGATCAAGCCGCCGATGTTCACGGCACCCGTACTTTGCGTGAGCACTGCCATCGTGGAATAGCTGTTTTCAACAGGCGTTGAGGTGGTTTTACCGATCAGGCCGCCGAGATTCGTCTTGCCAATCAGCACACCGGTCGATCCGCATTTGTACAATTTGTTTGTACCGCTCATTTCACCGACAATTCCTCCGCAATGATCGCCACCGGTAATTGTCGCAGAAACAAGATTGTCGCGTACGGTAGAACTCGCGGCCTTACCGATCAAACCGCCTGTCGTTGCGGTGTTTGTGAGCGTGGTATTCGCGCCCTGAACAATATTGCGATACACCGAGGAGGAGGCGGCAGATCCGATCAACGATCCCATCAAAGGCGATGTTCCGCTGACGGCAGTTACGGTTGCATTGTGAAGTGTGAGATAGCGCACCGTTGTACCGCTCAGGGTGTTCGCAAACAGGCCGACCGCTGTCAGGCCGTCCGCGTTGGTCAGCTTCAGATTGCTGAGCTGTTTGCTGTTGCCGTTGAAGTTTCCTCTGAAATTCACGATCGGATCGAAATCCGAGCAACTGATATTTGCGCTCAGCTTATAGTGATAGGAGCCGACGCAAGCATAATGACGCACAACATTCAACTGTTCGATATTTCGGATCCAGAACGGATTTCCAGAGGCAGTGCCTTTGTTATTCCCCGTCGACTTATAAAAATACGGATTCTGCGTTGCCGCATTCAGATACCATACACGCTGCGCATCGCCGCTCGTCGCCGTCAGTGTTGCACTGCTGTCCGCAGCGGCAAACTGAAAGACCGAACGAAGAAGATCGCTCATCGTTCCCGCCTCGGTTTTGGTATTCACGTTAGTCGATGTGACAGGAACGGTATCCAGCACCTTGGCCGCCTGCGAATTGAGAACCCAGGAAAGGTCAAAACCGTTGGTGCGGTCAGCGTAGGTGTTGAGCGTCAGATAATCGGCACGTGCCGCAAAGCCGTTCGGCTCCACACGTACCGTGCTGTCCACATCCGCAAACGCCACAGCCGCCGTCGAAACACGTATAACACTGTCAGCGGCATCACACCACTTGTTGTCGTGGAAACACTTCAACATAGGGTATGTCGTGCCTGTCACCGCAAAGCGGTCGCTGATTTCCGTGGACATCAGCTCTCTCGTGGAAAGGCCGAGGTTCTGATAGCTTTCCCGCACAATACTCAGCTGATTGTCGTAATACCCGTTCACGCCCGAAGCCTTCGCGCGCGAGTTTGGCTGACGAAGCTGACAACTCGTATATGTCGATCCCACAGTATAAGCCGACGAGGCAACACCGACCTCAATATTTGCAAGACCTGCAATTTTACACAGATTATACTCGCTTCCGTCAACCGAGATAGCACCGGCGCTGTAACAGTCGGTAACCGTTCCTGACGAAATACGCCCGATCAGACCGCCGACATAGCCTGTATGTGACATACTGTTGGCTGTAATATCGATCAAAGCAAAGGACTCCGTTACCGTTCCGCCGTTCAGCGAAGCGATCAAACCTCCGATCACCGTACCCGTAGAGGTATTCTGAATCGTGCCGTAAGCAAAGCAACCTTCAACAGCGCCCGTAGCTGTCACGTTTTTAGCCAGAACCGCTGTATCGGAAAACGTCGGGATACTTGTCAGCACACCGAGATCGGTAACCGACCCGGAAAGCTGATTAAACAGCGCATTCGGCGTATAGATCACATACCCGTTGCCGTTCAGATTACCGCTGTAATTCAGCGACGACCAGGAATCCAGCGTAATATTCGATGTCAGATTGATATCCTGATTGTTCTGAATCGCCGTTTTCAACTGATTCTGCGTGCTGACATTGGCGGCGTAGACAATGGTAAACGGCACTGTGGACAGCATCAACACAACCGCCAGAATTACTGCCAGCCATTTACTCGTTTTTGTACGCCGGTTCATACTGTCCACCTCCCTCTCTCAAATCAATTACGGATCATGTAAAGTATCCGATTTTCCGTAGGTTTCCTGCAATTCCTGCAAGGCCTCTTGTCTTGCCGCTTCCACAGCCGCCGCATTCGAAGCATCAGAAAGCTTCTTGGCTTCCTTAACGACGTTGACGGCATTAAACACCAAACAACAAAGCAGGATCACAATCAAAATCGGTAACGTATATGTCGATTGCGCAATGCCGATAATCCATCCGATCAACGCGGAATGCCATATCACTTTTCCGACAACATCCTCACCGTAAACAGGGTACGGATCCTCAATGGAATTCGCCGTACCTTTGGTAATAAAGGTACGAACGCCGTCCGTCTCCTCTATGCGTACGATGCGATGCGAAACCGGATAACCGCTCGGGATCTTCGGATCATCAGACCAAAACGTGATAACATCCCCCGGTACCAACGCCTCAACATCGGTTTGTTGAAACAGGATAAAGCTTCCCGTCGGAATATCCGGTTCCATACTCCCTGTCGCGACTCTCGCAAAGCCGAATCCGCCGAGCACGGTGCGTCCGTTGCCTGCCAGGTTATTGACCGTGATCAACAAAGCAATCAAAACCAGTAACCCGAGCGCAACGCCGAATAAGACATGACTGACGATATGCAGGATTCTACGAAAACGCGTCATATTGAACATCCTTATTCGTCGACGGAATCGTCATTCTTGTGGTCATTGACAAGCACAATAAAGACATCGCTGTCTTTCTTACGGGACTTGGAAATACGTTCTTTTTCAAGCGCAATGGTACGCTGACGTTGCTCTCGCGCCTTTTCAATGGCCACACGTTCGCGCTCTTTAGCCGCCTCTTTCGCCTTTGCTAAGCGCTCCTTTTCGCGTTGACGGGCTTTCGCGGCACGCTCCTTTTCAGCGGCCGCAGCTTTTTCCTTCGCGATACGCGCTTTTTCTTTGGCTTTTTCTTTTGCAAGCCGCTCTTTTTCAAGAGCCGCCGCCTTTTCTTTTGCGGCCTTTTCACGTTCACGTTCGCGCGCTTTGGCGGCGCGTTCTTTTTCGAGAGCGGCCGCTTTCTCTTTGGCCGCTTTCTCACGTTCACGCTGACGGGCTTTCGCGGCACGTTCTTTTTCGAGAGCCTCCGCCTTTTCCTTTGCGAGACGTTCCCTCTCACGTTCACGCGCTTTCGCGGCCTTCTCTTTCTCGAGAGCCAACGCCGCCGCCTTCGCGGCACGTTCCTTTTCTCTTGCAAGGCGCGCTCTTTCCTTCTCTTTCGCGAGTCGCTCTGCCTCAAGCGCCATAGCCTTTTCTTTCGCGATGCGTGCCTTTTCTTTTTCCTTTGCTATGCGCTCAGCCTCCAGAGCGGCGGCCTTTTCTTTTGCAAGTCTGGCCTTTTCTCTTGCGCGTTCTTTCGCAAGTCGCTCTTTTTCAAGAGCAGCTGCTTTTTCACGGGCAAGACGTTCACGTTCACGCTGACGCGCTTTGGCGATCTTTTCCTTTTCAAGAGCCAAAGCTTTGGCTTTCGCCGCACGCTCGCGCTCTTTGGCAAGGCGTTCTTTTTCTTTACGCGCCTTTTCTTCGGCCAACGCCTTTTCTTTTGCCAGACGGGCCTTCTCAAGCTCGCGTTCCTTCTTGGCCTTTTCAAGCGCCTTCTGACGCTCGATGCGCGCTTTTTCGCGCTCTATGCGACGGCGCTCCATCTCTTTCTCGCGTTGCTTCTTGGCACGTTCCGCTTCTTCGATCTGAATACGGCGGTTTTTATCCCAAAGAAGTGCTGCATTGATGGCGTCGACGATTTGTTGACGTTGTTTTTCCTTGCGTGCGTTCGCCTTGGTGATCTCATCAAGAAATACGCGGTGCACTTCGGTTTCGGAAATATTAAAATCACGCACAATATCTTCGATCACGTTCTGTACAAAGCGAGGATGGATCACCTTCGGGCGAAGCTTCTTTTTCGCATTCACTTCCATCGTTTGATGGGCACTCTGCTTTAAAAAGATGTATTGCATAGTCAGGCCGCTGTAAATTGCGGCCAACGATTCCTTCTCGGGAAGCTGTTCCGTTGTAAAGGATTCGATCGTATAACCGACCTCGTTGTACGCCTCAATAAACTGCCACAACACCAGAGCCTTCTTGAAGTTCGGCTCCTTCATAATGACGTTCGTACGCATAATCGGAGGACGAACGAGTGCACAACCGCGCATCTCTTTAAAGAAGGAGGAATACATGAAGCTTTGCAGATACTGGTTGATGCGGTCGATGCGTGCAAGGGGCTGCATATGACGCGGATCCATCTCGTCACCGCCCATATACGGACGCGTCACGGATGACAGATCGATCGAATATGCGACCTTTTCTCCCAGTTGCGGAGAAAACTGTCCCTTCATCACGATATGCGCCATTTCTTCATCGTCCATCGACTTAAACAGCACGTTCGTGCGCTTTTCAAGAAACTCCTTGAGCTTCAGCAGAAGCGTATAGATAAAGCGGTTTTCATAAATATCGATCGTATCCTCACGTGTGACGTTGAGAATCTTATTCGGCTGAATATCGTCGCCGTCAAATTTGCTGATATAATGCGTATGCTGGGAGAGGTGACGCACCGAATCGGGCGTCACCTTCTTCGCAAGATGAACAGGGACGATCTCATCCTCCTGCACAATAAAACGGCGAGGATTGCGGATAATGGTGTCGAGAGGAACAATGCAATCCTCCAGTACTTCCACCCACCGCATATCGATGTTCTTATTCAGTTTTTTCATCAGGAACGACATTTCATTGTCGCCCGACTGAACAGCATTCATCAAATAGGTAAAGAAGTCATCGCTGTTGACAGCAGACAAGAAGGATTGATGATATTGCTCAAACAGCTCCTGGATCTTATCCGACATACGGCTGTGAGCCTCCTCTCAAAATGGTATCGTCGCTTATCAGAACAGCTTCTGCAGGCGACGCAGATAATCCTTACATTCGTTCATATTCTGACGGCCGAAGTGTTTGTCAAGATACGCGATCAAGCCGTCGATCTCGTCACGGATGAACGACAGATTCAGGCTTTCAAACTTACGGAAGATCTTATGGCACAGGATGTAATCCAGACCGTCAAGCTCCGTGCCGCCGCACGCCACATATACAGGCACAAAGTCGTTGAGTTGCTTCATAATACGGTTACCGAAGGCCAGACGGAAGTGAGCAATGACATAATCGTCAAGCTCCGCCAGCTTGTCGAGCGTCTCCTGCGAGACTTTGTGCTCGACCTTCGCCTGATCAAGAAGCTCTTCAAAGCGGGAGGCGCTCAGGCGGAGAGGCTCGGTGGGAGGTGCATCAAAATACTTACCCTTTTCGTTGATGTCGATGGGCATTGCACGGTCATACACCTTATCGGTGATCGCAAAGGTCGAGTCGTCGTTGTTCGCCGTACCGACATACCACATATTGCCGGGAAGGGTAATGCGGCCGTCCTTTAAGCGCTTCGGATCGTTGGGCCAACCCGCCGAAACAAGGTCGATAACCCACTCATCACGGATCGGCATTTCGAGAATGGACAACATTTCCGCAAAGTAATATTCCACTCGGG
>JAFQMR010000181.1 GCA_017396175.1 Clostridia bacterium | reverse complement strand
TTGTTGATGCTCTCGTAGTATTTGTGCGCTTCCCCCGCCCACAGCTTACAGCCGACAGGAAGGGTGAAGGAGGTCTCCTCGCTTTTGAGCAGGCGCACGCTGTCTTCCTCACCGCTCAGGAGATACCGAAACGCAACGCCGTTGTCAAACACGCGGGTTTCCAGCGTGAACGTTTCGTCAAGCGGGATCAGCGCCTGAATGCACGGTTCGTCCGCTTCCGCTTTGCGGCCGTTGATGGGGCGGGTGTCGGTCAGACGCTCGCCCGTGATCTCGCCGACGTCTCGGAACGAGGACAGCACGCCGTAGGCGGTATCTCCGACGGTGAGTCCGAGGTAGCTTTGACGCAGGAAGGTCTTGCCGTCCCGCGTCACCTTGTAGGTCAGGCGGTCTTCGTTGACCGACAGCGTCAGCGCCGTTGTTTTGTTCGGGGAAGTGACGGTGATCGCGTCCTCCGTGCGGTCGATGTGCGGGGTAATATCGTAGCGGGTGGGGAGGCTGAGCAGTATGATTGTCACAGCGATCGCGATCACGAGCACGGCGACGGCCGCAAGCCCTCCGAAAAGGATGCGCTTATTTTTCAAGAGAAGCCCCTCCTTATGATCGATCGGTTCAGCCGACGTGTTCAATGGTGATGCTGTTGATGACGGGTTGCTCAGCCGACAGGATGGTGCCGTTGCCGTCGGTAGGCTCCGCTTCGGCGCAGACGGCGTCCACCACGTCCATACCTTCGGTCACGTAACCGAAGGCGGCGTATTTGCCGTCCAGCGACGGCTGGTTATCCTCGTGCACGATAAAGAACTGGGAGCTGGCGCTGTTCGGTTCATCGGCGCGCGCCATAGAGATGGCACCGCGGGTGTGTTCGAGGGGATTGTCAAAGCCGTTCTCCGCGAATTCGCCGGGAATATTCTGCCCCGAGCCGCCCGTGCCGTTGCCGTCGGGGCAACCGCCTTGCATCATAAAGCCTTCCATAATGCGGTGGAAGGTCAGCCCGTTATAGAAGCCTTCCTCGGCGAGCTTCACAAAGTTTTCGACCGTCTGCGGCGCGTAGTGGGCGTCGAGTGCCACCTTCACGGTGCCGTAGTCCTGAATGTCGATGGTGGCGTAGTGGGTGGGATCAAGGTCCTCGGCGGATGTGGGCGGCTTTTTCTCAAACACGCCTGCAGCCCCGAGCAGGATAAAGCCGATGAACAGCACGGCAAGCACGAGCCCGCCGACGGTGATCAGAAGCTTGCCACGCTTCTTGCGGCGCGCCGTCTCGGCACTCTTGCAGATGTCGGCAACGACCTTCAGCACCGCCTTGTCTGTGTCGGCAGACACGGACAGGGGCGCGATCGCGTCTTTATACACCGCGTCGACATCGTCGCCGCCCGCCGCCTTTACAATGGCTTCCACGTTGCGGCGGTTGTCTTCAAGCGCGGTTTTTAAGGTGCGGGTATCGAGCTTTGCCACCTTTGCCAGAGCTTCGTCAGGCAGGGCGGCGGTCGCTTCGGCGACGAACAGCACGCGATGATAAGCGGGGAGCGTCTGAAGCACCGCGTCGAGCGGCTTCAGCTTCGGGACTGCCGTGGGGGCGGGGAGAAGGAAGCGGCGGTCCTGCGGTGCGCGGGTGGCCTTCGGATCGAGGCGGGTGAGCTGCTTCTGGCAATAGGCCAGCGCGTCGGACAGCACCCTTACGCGAAACGCCTCGCTGTCGGCAACGGATTGCCAATTTGTAAACGCGCGGGTGAAGACGGTCACCACCGCATCGTTTGCCGTGTCGGCGTTGCCGAGCAGGTGCATTGCGGCGGTGAACACCGCCGCTTTGTTTGCCTCGTAGAGCTGCCGCATCGCGGCGGGACGTTTTTCGGCGGCCGCCGAAACCGTTTTGGACATAAAAAACACTCCTTTTGTTTTGAATGCACAGGGATTTTCGAAAACCAGTATAGCACACCGCATGTGACGGGTGTGTGATCGGATTGTAAACCTTTGCGCTACGGACGCACGGTGTACGAAAACACGTCGAGGCGCTTTACACCCATCGCCTGAAGGCGGGACACGCTGTTGTTCACGTCGTCGTCCGTATTCACATCGGGGATGTGCGGCACCCGCACCGTGATATGCTCCGCACCGACAAGGGACAGAAGCCGCTCGAGGTTTTGCAGGACAAGGGTGTTGTCCTGCCCCGTGTAGCGGCGGTATACGGCGGGGTTGGTGTCTTTGATGTCGACGATCCATTCGTGAACGGCATCGGCGACCGTTTCCACCGCCACCCACGGCACGTGAAGCGATGTCTCCACCGTGTAATGCCAATGCGGTGCGAGGACGCAGAAATCGCGGATGAACGCGGGGTAGAGAAGCGGCTCTCCGCCGCCGAAGGTAACGCCGCCGCCCGTCGCCTCGAAATACAGCGCATCCGCTTTGACCTCGTCGTACAGCGCGGACGGCGTCAGGGTGCGGAAGCGGGTGGCAGGGGCAGTCGTGTACGGATTCAGGCAGTAGCGACAGCGCAGGGGACAGCCGTGAACGATCACGAGCGTCGTGACCCCCGTGCCGTCGGTCGTCATCCGATGCCGCGCGACGGTGACGACGGGGGCGACCGCACGATCAGAGGTCATAGTCTCCGTAGCCCTCCGTTTCGTCCAAAGGCTCCTCGCCTAACAGGAACTCGTCCTCCTCGGGGGCATAGCCGTCGAGAACCTCACCCTCGTCCGCCGACGGAATGTACGGCACGTCGCCGATCAGCTCCTCGTATTCGGTGGGGGCAGATGTCGGCTCCGTGGGAGCGGGCGGTGCGTCGGGGGTACAGCCGCCGGCCGACAGCATCACGGCGGCGGCAATTCCCGCCACGGCGACTGCCTTACCCGACAGGCGGCGCTTTTCGAGTTCTTTTTCCAGATAGGCGACCTCCGCTTCGCATTTCGGGCAGGTGCCGCGGCAGGCACCTTGAAAGCGGCAATCCGCGATGGTCAGTGCAATGTCGTTTTGTGCTGCGATCTCGCGGCGGATCTCCTTGAGGATCCTGCATTTGTCCTTGCCGTTCATACGTCTGTCTCCTTTCCGAGAAGGGAATACTGTATTATACCATATATTTTCGCGGTTGTCGAGAGGAAGCGCAGAAAGTAGGGCAGGCAGACTCTGCCTGCCGCAACCGCTGTGGCATCATACGGAGCAGAGTCCCATCCGAGATACGTTCGACTCGCTTACGCTCGCTCAGTATGACGCGGATGGGACGACCTCGAATGGTTCTGCTACGGCGGATCGCGCGGCTCGGCAAATCCGAGGAAACGCTGAAGCTCGAAGCGCTGTTCCGCAAAGCGGCAAAGACATCCACTCAAGTGCACAACACCAAAGCGGATGCACAGACCGACGCGGCTGCTGACACCGCCACCGAGACGCAAAAGCACCCCACCGAGGACGGCGAGGTGCAGTATTCGCTTCCTTATATGGATGCTATTGACCAATTAAGTGAAGAAACCCTAGATAGATCCCAAAACACCCATTTGATGGTGTTAGAACACACGCCAG
>JAFQMR010000180.1 GCA_017396175.1 Clostridia bacterium | reverse complement strand
GGGACTTGAACCCTCGCGCCGGTTACCCGACCTACGCCCTTAGCAGGGGCGCCTCGTCACCAACTTGAGTACTTCTCCGAATCGGCTTTTCAAACGGGTTGGTGTCCCGCTGAAAAGGTATGTAATTGGAATTGCATTGTGAGGTTGGCGGAGAGGAAGGGATTCGAACCCTTGGCTCTGACGAGTCACCGGTTTTCAAGACCGGCTCCTTAAACCGCTCGGACACCTCTCCGTGGCAATTGACTCAATTATAATAGCACTTTACCTTTCGTTTGTCAAGCGAAACCTAATAAAACAATAAGAATTTTTCGAAAAGGGAGAGCCCCCTGTACACCACGTGTACAGGGGGCTGAATTCAGTTATCTGTCTTGTTGACTTGCGATGGCATTACGATTTGCCGCTTGCCTTTGCATAGAGCAGGAGCGCGTCAAACGTGTTGACAACACCGTCCGCATTCATATCGGCGGCCGCCATTTCTTCAGGCGTACCTTCCGTCTTGCCGTTTGCGATGGCGTAGAGGCGGAATGCGTCAAACGTATTGACGACGCCGTCACCCGTCAGATCGCCGATTTCCACGTCGGGTTCCTGCTTGATCGGCTCGGAACCGACAAAGAAGTAGGAGACGACGGGAGAGCCTGTAGTCGACGGATAGAACTTCATCTGGTTGATAACCCACTTCAGTTCATCTGTCTTCAGGTAGTCGCGAAGATCGATACAGCCTGTTTGCGTCACGGTCGAGTATTGCTCACGCGCTGTGTAGCCGTCCCAGTTCGCGGCACCTTGGTTGAGCCAAGGCTTGCTTTCGCCGTTGTCGTCAAGGAACGTCAGCCAAGGCGAGTAGTTGGAGTTGCTGTAGATCGAGAAGGTAAACTGTGCACCCTCGGGGATGATCACCGAGTAGTACAGATACGGTGTCTTCGCGAGATCCAACGAAAGATTCAAACCGTTTGCAGTTTCGATCATGGAGGTTCCCATCGTCGGATGGAGGCCTGCGTTGAAGTAGGGGAGCAGATCGACCTTGTGCTCAACCGCGGGACCGTTCTTCGCCGCATGCTCTGCGTAAGGAGCATCGGGCGTTGCGGGATCGCCGTAGGTGACGTCGGTCGGCCAGACATACGTATCGGCAGGCACCATTTCTGCTGTGCTCAGCGTAAACGTGCCCTTACCGGTCAGCAGGATGATGAACTGGTTGTAGTAAGCAGAGCTCTTCGCCGTCAATGCACAATGATCACGCATCTCCATATAGACGTCGTATTCGCCCGCCGCAACACGGTCACCTTCCACCGTGAAGAGATGGCTGTAAACGTCATTCGAGGTGTTCGGCCATGCGCCGTTTGTGGGATCGGCGGCATTGAGGATCTGATAAGCCATCTTAAAGGTAGGCTCGGAATCGATGACCATATGCAGTGCGTTGAGCTTTTCAAGGTTAAAGAGGTCGGTGTCCGTGAAGGAGACGCGCAGATCGGTGTCGCCGTTGTTCGTCACAGTCAGCACGCCGTCTTCGACCTTCACGGTGCCGTCACCCGAGACGATCGTGACATCCTCGGTCTTTTCGGGGATCAGGTTGAAGCATTCATCCTCGACGGGAGGCGGCGCAACATAGTCGTCAACCATCAGCTTGCGGAGGGTTACCTTCGATGCGTCGGCGGCACCGACCGCAAAGACACGAACCTGTGAGATAGAAGCGTTCTCGACATCGGCGAGCTCTGTGATGGACGAGAACGGAATGCCGACCGTGTAGGTGCCGGATTGCAGGTCGCCTGCAGTAGAAACATTCGAGGTGATGTATTTGTTGATCGGGATCCAGGTGTTGTTGATGTTCAGCAGAATGCTGGCTTCCGAACCGACTGTCACATCGACCGTGATCTGATGATCGGCAACGGTGGTCTCGTAGGCGGTGGGAAGCGTGTAGGTCGCATACGGCCACTGGTTGTTGGTGTTCTGGAGAACCGTATACTTCTGCTCGTCGCGATAGATGTTCATCGTGTTTGCCGTGCCCTGGATCCAGTTGCCTTCGTCGGCGGGCAGGAGGCTGTTGGCAGGTTCTTCGATGATATCGGCAACCTTCTTCAGCTGCGCCAGTGCCGCTCTCATATTGATGACCTGCAGGTTGATATCCGCCTGTGCGGATTCCGCGTTGTTGATCGCGTTGGTGGCGTTGGTGACCGCCTTTGTCAGCTTCGTCCAGGTCGCCGACGTGTAGTCGGTTTCCGTGAGAGTTGCCGCTTCGTCGATCAGACCTTGCAGAACCGAGGTGTCAACGGTTTCAGCCGCCGGATCGGTCAGCAGTTCGATGTAGTCATAGGTGACATCGCCGGGGACGATGTACAGGATGGAGCGGTTGATCTTCAGCGTCGCGGAAGGATCAAAGCCGTTTTCCACAAACGCTTCGGTTACATCGTAGACGCCTTGGAAGGTGCCTTGGAAGCCGTCGGAATCCTTGTTGTTGAACGCGTTCTCGATCGCAAAGTTCAGTCGGACGGCCGCCGAGGAGTTGCCTTGTTGAGTCTCAAGATAGATGCACCAAGCCGAGTTGGCAACAACGTTCAGTTTGACGTAGATCTTGCCGTTATTCGGCTTCAGGGTGATCGAAGACGCACCCTTATAGATTGCGGACGGCCAGGTGTTGGTCGAGCTTGCGGAACGCTCCATATGCAGACCGCCGTTTTCGGTGACAGTCGGCTTGATGTGCGATGCGTAGTTGCCGAGCGGCACGTTCGCGTCCTGGTTGTACCACTTGCTCAGATCAAAGTCGTAGTTGTACAACGAAACCAGGTTCGTTTCATCGATGGGCTCAACATACAGTTTCAGCTCGCCGAGCGCAACACTCAGGTTGGTATAAAGCAACATAACGTCGTCGTTGTCCGCTTCGGGAGGAAGCGTCGCTGCAAGCGCTTCTGCTACAGCGGCAGCCGTTTCGGCCGTATACGGCGTCAGGTCGATGGCCTCGGCATAGTCGACCAGGGCGAGATAGTTCGCGAGATCCACGGGAGTCGCCGCAACGGAGGCGGGCTCTTCGGGGAACTCAGCATAGCTTACATGGTGATAGGTGGTAAATTCACTGTCTGTCGGCGCTTCGGGAGCTTCTTCGATCGCTTCAGAGCCGATAAACATATAATCGACCACAACTTCTTTGCCCAGTGAGTTATAGAAGGTGATCTGGTTGATGATCCAGGTAGCCTTATTGGGATCGGTGGAATAGGTGCGCAGATCGACACAGCCCGTTTCACTGACGGTGGTGTATTGTTCGCGGTTCTGATAGGAATCCCAGTTGGCGTTGCCGCTGTTCATATAGGCGCCTTCGCCGTTGATGTCGCGGAACAGGAGCCACGGAGCGTAGTTCGTGTTATTTACGAGTGCAAACGTGAAGTTCGAATCAGCAGGCTGTTCAATGGAGTAGTAGAGATACGGCGTTTGCGTCAGATCTATATTGATGTTCAAAGCCGACGTGTTGCCGTGGGGCTCCCAACCGGTGACGATGTGACCGTCCGTCACACCGATCTTGTTGAGAAGGTCGATCTTGGTTTCCACGGTCGGAGCATAATCAGCGGAATGCTGGGTATAGGGTTCCGAGGGAGTCGCGGGATACTTCACGTCGACCGGCTCGTCAACGGGAGGTTCCTCAACGTCAGCCGTCTTTTTGATGATAACGGCGGTAGCGCCGGAAGCGGCATCGGTTACTTCCTCGCCGACTACATACGCGCTGAAGTTGACTGTTTCAATATAACGGTCGGGTGTGCCGCAATCGAGGTCGATCGCGATGTTTTCACGGTCACCGTAAGGATTATAGCGACCGGTAACAGGAGAATAGGTAATGCTCGAAAGCGTTTCGCCCTTTACGGTCATCAGGCGGATATAGCCGTCGCCGCAGCAACCGCCGACAGAACCGATATAGTGCTCATTCTCGTAGAAATCGGGATCCTCCGCTTCGACAAATTGGTAGTCACAAAGAATCTCGTAGACGGTACGGCCGTCGGAAGCGGTCTTCGGCAGGCACAGCGAGCCGTCGTCGTGACCGCACAGGACAGCCTTGACGTTCGGATTCGGATCGACGATTTCGTCGAAGATCAATTGAGCGCGAGCGTCGCGGACAGCGGCACCCGCATCCAGATACTGGTGCGTGGTAACAATGGCGGTGCGGTGAGGATACTGCTGAAGAACCTCATTGGCCCAAGCGATGGTTTCGTCGGTGGCTTCGACGCCGTAGCCGAGATACATCACAAGGAAATCGACATTGCCGATGGTGATAAGGTCGTAGTGCGATGCGTTGTTGTTCAGGCTGCCGCCGTACCACGGTTGGGTGTTGTAGCGGGAGGCGGGGAAGGTCTCGTAGAACTTCGAGTAGTCGACGTTCGGAGCACCTTCGGAATAATCGGGCTTTTTAAAATCGCCGACATCATGGTTACCCGACACAAGGCCGTTGGGCATACCGACTGCGTCGACATACGACATCGCCTGATCGGCAACCTGCCACTGCTTGGCGGCAACAGAAGACGAAGGACGGTCATCGACAAGGTCGCCCGTGGTGATGATGTAGCCGGCATTGCCCGCAACGTATTGCTCTGCGGCATATTGATATACGCGGTAGTAGTAAGAATACAGATCCTCAAACTTTGTGTAGTGCTGGGGATCGGTCGACCAGATCATCGTATCGGAGCCGTTGGTGACATAGTCAAGTACTGCCACGACATGGATCGTATCGTTGACGGCGTAGGTCGCTACGTCCACAGCCGCCGAAACGCTGTCCGAACCCATAAAGGTACCGAGCGTATCCCACGCTTCCGTAGAAGGATTATACACCTTCAGCGCAATGCGTTCGCCGTTGTGCGTGCTACCGGTGTAACGGACGGCAACTTCTCCGTCCGTTTTTCCGTTCAGCGCCACATCAAACTGTTGGTACGGAATGCCCGATACAGAATAGAGGTGAAGCGCCTCGTTCATATACTGCATCTTGTAAGCGGCGTTGGGATCGGTATCCACAGCGGCTTCTACGTCGATTTTGCCGTTCTGCGTACTGCCGTCACGCACGACGTAAGTCAGCGGTTCGACGCTGTAATACGAAGCGACACTGCCGTCCAGTGACGGGACGAGTTCTTCCGCATCGTTATAGCGGAAACCGATGTCCAGTGCATAGCGTACGTTGAAGGACAGCGTCTCGATGGCGGTCAGGCCGTTTGAGTCGGTTGCCTCCGTGACAAGCGTATAGACGCCCTCGGTCAGCTCATAATCAGCAGGCGTGAAGGTAAAGCTCGCTTCTGTGCTGAGCTGAACGCCTTCAAGTCGCGTGCTGCAGGAGCTCAGAGTAGCATCTCCGTTTGCCGTCACTTCGACCGAAACGGCAGAGGTCGGCAAAACGGAAGTGAAATTCTCGATGTTATAGTCGATCTGCGGAGCACCGACTTCGTTAAATGCGAAGACAAGTGAACCGTTGAACGGCATCAGCAACAGACACAACGACAGTGTCCATGCCAACATCTTTTTGACATGTTTCATATGTGTACCTCCTTTAGAAATAATAAGGATACTGTAATTATAGATTATTTCTTGAAATTTTTCAATAGAAAACTGTAGATTTTATACGAAATCAACAAAGAAAAATCCCGCTTTCTGCTATGTGTGGCAAAAAACGGGATAAATTTATTTTCGATAATACTGATAATAGGCAACAATGGTGCGGAATGCGCTTGTGTCACGATCGACACCTTTAATGATCACGCCGGCGAGACTCATCAGCTCGCCGTATTCAGCAGTGTCTGATTCGCAGGAAAAGACAGGGGTTCCGTTACAAACAACAGTGATCAGGCCGTTATGGGCATTGATCCGTCCTGTTTTACCGAGAACCCGTTCAATCACCGTTCCGCTTTCATCAGGGACGCGCTCGGTGACATAGGCGAGCTCTTTACCGTCAATTTTACGAAGGAGCGGATCTCCTCCGGACGTTTCGTTCGGCTTGTTGGAACGCCTAAAGAAGGAAAACATACTGTACCTCCGTTAAAGAGATTCACCGCGGGATAACCGCGCCTGCACATCGATCATAAACTGGCGTGCATAACGCGGAGAACGTCCGCCGCGTTCAATAGCCCAACGTTCGGCGGCCGCGAGCAAGCGATCCTTGTCAACTTTCAGGCCGCAGTCATCCGCCATCTGTCCGACAATTTCAAGAAAATGTTGCTTATCGGGCAGAAGGAACGTGAGGGAGAGGCCGAAGCGGTCGGACAGCGATACGGACTCCTGAAGCGTATCGCCGCGGTGCACATCGTCTCCGTCTCGATCGGAAAAGGATTCTTTAAGAAGATGGCGGCGGTTTGAGGTGGCATAGATCAAAACGTTCGAAGGGCGGGAGGCGAGCCCGCCTTCCAATACCGCCTTCAGTGCGGCGAAATTATCATCGTTTGCATTGAATGAGAGATCGTCAATGAATAAGATGAATTTCATCGGAAGTCCCGCGATTTGCTCCGTGAGATCGGGAAGTTCGCGTAAATACTCCTTCGGAACCTCGATCATACGAAGCCCTGCGTCGGCGTACTCGTTTAAAAGAGCTTTGACGGTTGAGGACTTTCCTGTGCCGCGATCGCCGTAAAGAAGCATATTGTTGGCTTCAAAGCCGTTGATAAAGGCAAGCGTATTATCGATCGCGATACGGCGTTGATGCTCGTAGCTTTTTAAATCGCTCAGACGGATCGGATCGGGATGCTCCACGGGGATCATCCGTCCCGCACGCCACAGGAAGGCACGGTGCTGCGCAAAACGACCGCAACCGTATTTGGCGTGATACGCGGCAATATCCTCCACACAAAGTGCCCAATCGTCGTTATCCAGAGGGGCAAAGGAGCGTTCGGTATTCCAAGGATGCGGCGCAAGAAGCGCTTCGGCGTCCGGCCAAACGGCGAGAAGCTTCGAGAGATCAAAGAAGGAGGCTTCGCAAAGAATGGACAGATCCCGTCGGGCAGCGGCAAATAACAACGGATCGGGTTCGCGTTCCGCTGAACATGCTGACGAAAAGGGATTGTCATCGTTTAAAATTTCGGCGGCGATCGCACGAGGCAAACTGTGAGGATACGGAGTTGCGTGAAGTGCCGCAGAAAAAGCACCGTAGGATGAAGCGATGCAGATAGGATCCTGCGGCGCAGAAGCGAGATCCTCTAATAGTCGGCAAAGTGTTTTCAGTACGGGTTTTTCGAGAAGTTGACGGTACACGGTCAAAGACTGTAAACGGGCATGTAATACTACTGGCATACAGGATTCCTCGATTCTGTTAAAGAAGCGGCCCGCGTGATTGCCGTGGGCCGCTTTTGATACGTCAGATCGCGTCGATATCTTGCTTAGTGGCGAGCTTAACACCGTGCGAGCTCAACAATTCGGCGGCCGCCTGGTTGTCTGCTACACGGAACACAACGTACGCACCTTCCTGACGGCGTGTAATAAAAGCGTAGACATATTCGACACTGATATGGTTATCGGATAGAATTCGCATCACTTTGGCCAGACTACCGGGAGTGTCTTCGAGTGATACGGCGAGGACCTGTGTCACGGACACGATACAGCCTGACTCCTTGAGCACATTGACTGCACGGTCGGTGTCGTTGACGATCAGACGAAGAATACCGAAATCCTGTGTATCCGCCACGGACATCGCACGGATATCCACACCCTCGCGAGCGAGAGATGAGGTCAGATCGGCGAGCTTACCTTCTTTGTTTTCAATGAAAACGGACAATTGATTGATGGTCATAACGACAAGCCTCCTTTAATTAATTATCGTGAAGTTTACGATTATCGATCACGCGAACCGCTTTGCCGATGGAACGTTCAATGGTTTGCGGTTCCACGAGCGTGACCTTTGCGGATAGTCCGAGAAGGCTCTTGAGAGCCTCTTTCAGCTCGTGCTCCTTCTTGGAGATGTTACGCATTGTATCCGAGAAGATGTCAGCGCTCATTTCCACACGAACCTCAAGCGTGTCGGTATTATTGACACGGTCAACGATTAGTTGATAATTCGCGGAATAGCCCTGCTGAATCAGAACGGTTTCGATCTGCGAGGGGAAAACGTTGACACCGCGAATGATCAGCATATCGTCCGTACGTCCGCGCGGCTTACTCATTTTCACAAACGTACGTCCACAGGAACAGGCTTTGCGTGTTAGCACACCGATATCGCGTGTGCGGTAACGAAGGAGGGGGAAGGCTTCTTTTGTGATGCAAGAGAAGACGATTTCGCCCTCTTCACCTTCAGGAAGTACCTTGCCTGTGTCGGGATCGATCACTTCGACAATAAAATGATCTTCGTTGACATGCATACCGGTTTGTTCTTCACATTCAAAGGCAACACCGGGGCCCATAATTTCGGTCAGACCATAAATGTCGTAAGCTTTGATGCCGAGCTTTTTCTCTATATCGCGGCGCATCCCTTCGGTCCACGGCTCAGCGCCGAAGATCCCCGCTTTCAAAGAGATGTCATCAGGTGTAAGGCCCATTTGCTCCAAGGTTTCGCCGATGTACAGCGCGTAAGACGGTGTGCAACAGAGCACGGTAGAACCGAAATCTTTCAGAATGGTGATCTGACGCGGCGTGTTGCCGCTGGAAACCGGAATGGTTGTTGCTCCGACGCGCTGGGCGCCGAGATGCAGGCCGAAGCCGCCCGTGAACAAGCCGTAACCGTAAGAAACGTGAATATAGTCATCTTTACCTGCGCCGATCGCGTACAGCTGGCGTGCCACGATATCTGCCCAGCTTTTCAGATCGTTTTCGGTATAACCTACAACGATCTGCTTGCCTGTTGTGCCCGAGCTGGCATGAAGTTCGACGACATCGGTCATCGGGACTGCCATCATACCGTAGGGGTATGTGTCGCGCAGGTCCTGCTTATAGGTGAAGGGGAGTTTGTAAAGATCGTCAGCGCAGGTAATGTCTTCGGGCTTGATACCTGCGGCGTCCATACGCTCACGATAGAGCGGTACGTTTTCGTAAACGTGCTTAACGGTTTTTACGAGTCGTTCACTCTGCATAGCGCGAAGCTGTTCTACAGGCGCCGTTTCGATTTCGGGTTGAAAATAATGAGACATAGGAATACCTCCTGAAAATAAATCACAACGATTTGCCGAGTTCAAAGGCTTTTTTATTCAGCTCAAGGAACTTCGACGGAACACAGGCTTCAAGCGCCTTGTTCCAAGCGTCTTCCGGAAAATCAAAGTAGTGGGAAAGGCGTCCCATCAGTACGATGTTGACCGCTTTCGGAGAACCGGCTTCGTTTGCGAGAGACAGTGCGTCGAACGCATCTACGTTATGATTGTGTTCGCTCATTTTGGCAACAAGGTTGTCGGGATAGGTCATTGCACCGGTAATCACAGGCATCGGATCGATCTGTTGGGTGTTGACGATGATCTGACCGCCTTCGCGAAGGTATTCTGTCCAACGGGCCGCTTCAAGGAGCTCAAACGAGACGATGAAATCCGCTTCACCTTTGTCGATAACAGGGGAATAGACCTTGTCACCGTAGCGAACGTAGGTGACGACCGATCCGCCGCGCTGACTCATACCGTGGACTTCGGAGACCTTGACATCGTATCCTTGGTCCATCAGAAGACGCCCGAGCAGCTTGCTGGCCAGAAGGCTTCCCTGTCCGCCGACACCGACGATCATAATATTTTTTGTATTCATATAGCCGTTCGCCTCCTTTATCAGCGGTTCATACCTTCGAAAGCATCGAAGGCGCAGAGTTGGGTACATACGTTACAGCCGACACATAAGGTCGGATCGACAAATGCCTTGCCGTTCTTCATGCTGATGGCGGGACAACCGAGCTTCATACATTTTTTACAGCTACGGCATTTGTCGGTATTGACATTCAAAGGCGGGTTGGCTTTGACGGATTTCAGCAGGACGCAAGGGCGACGGGAAATGATCACCGACGGTTCCTTTGCGGCGAGTTCCTCCTTGACGGCTGTTTCGCAAGCAGACAGATCGTAGGGATCGACAACACGAACACGGTTAAAACCGAGAGCGCGGCAGAGCGCTTCGAGATCGACCTTGGCAGCGGGATCCCCTTTGATATTGTAGCCTGTCGTGGGGTTCTGCTGATGTCCCGTCATACCTGTGATAGAGTTGTCGAGAATAATGACCGTCGAGTTCGTAGCGTTGTAGGCAACATTCACAAGTCCGGTCATACCGGAATGCATAAAGGTCGAGTCGCCGATCACGCCGACCGTCTTGCTTTCGCTTTCCTCGCCGAGAGCCTTGTTGAAGCCGTGCAGTCCCGAGATAGAGGCGCCCATACAAATGGTAGCGTCCATCGCGCAAAGAGGGGCCTGTGCACCGAGCGTGTAACAACCGATATCTCCGAGAACCGTGATCTTATTCTTGGAGAGCGTATAGAACATACCGCGGTGAGGACAGCCTGCACACATCACAGGCGGGCGAACGGGGAGCTCCTCGTTCAGTGCCGTTCCGCCCTCAACCGATTGACCGAGCGTGTTTGCGATCACGTTCTGCGAATACTCACCGATCGGCGAGAAGAGAGATTTCCCCTCTACCTCAAGACCGAGCTTACGACAATGTGTTTCGATGACATCGTCAAGCTCTTCGACAACAACAAGACGCTCCACCTTGGAGGCAAAATCACGGATCAGATCTACGGGGAGCGGATGAATCATACCTAACTTCAAGACGCTGATGCTGTCGCCGAATACCTCTTTAACATATTGATAGCAGGTAGAAGAGGTGATGATGCCCATTGCAGTTCCGCCCATCTCCACGCGATTAAGCGAGGTCGTTTCGGCAAATGCCGTCAGATCGGCAGTGCGTTGCTCCACGATGGGGTGACGCTTTTTGGCAAATCCCGGCATCATTATGTACTTCGAGGGCTTTTTTTCGTAAGGCTTCACGGCGGGAACGACTCGTTCGGAAAGCTCCACAAGGCTTTGTGAATGCGCCACACGTGTGCAGGTTTTCAGAATAACAGGAGTATCAAAGCGTTCGGAAATTTCGTACGCTTCTTTGATAAAACTCAAGCATTCCGCGGAATCGGAGGGCTCAAGCATCGGCACCTTTGCAAAGGCGGCATAGTGGCGAGAGTCCTGTTCGTTCTGTGAGCTGTGCATTCCGGGGTCGTCAGCGACAGCGATGACCATGCCGGCGTTGACGCCCGTGTAAGACATGGTGAAGAGCGGATCGGCCGCAACGTTCATACCGACATGCTTCATTGCGCAAAAGCTGCGCTTGCCTGCAAGAGAGGCACCGAAAGCAACTTCCATTGCTACCTTTTCGTTTGGAGCCCATTCGCATGCGATGTCGTCATAGGTTGCGGCAAACTCGGTGATCTCGGTGCTGGGAGTGCCGGGATAGCTGGACGCGACACAGCACCCTGCTTCATATAAGCCTCGCGCAACCGCTTGGTTGCCGAGCAACAGTGTTTTATTCATAGATTAAACCTCCTTATTGCGCAGATCGACAATGCGCTTCGCTTTCCCTTCGTACCGTTCAAGAGAACGCGGGGATACCAGTGTGACCTTAGCATCAATGCCGAGAACGGTGCGGAGCTTTGAGACGGCTGATTGCCGAAGGGCTTCGAGGCCTGCGTAGTTTTCGAGCAGGGTTGCGTCGACAAGCTCTATTTTTACCTCCAGATAGTCCGTATAATTACGGCGGGTAAGAACCAGCTGATAATGCGGGGAGATGCCCTCGATGTTGGCCATGACGCTTTCGATCTGAGAGGGGAATACGTTAACACCGCGAATCTTCAACATGTCGTCCGAGCGTCCCTTGACCTTATCCATACGGACGTGCGTACGACCGCAAGCGCAAGGCTCATAGTTGAGACGGGAAATGTCTTTTGTGCGGTAGCGGAGCATCGGGATGCCTTCTTTGGTAAGTGTTGTGATAACAAGCTCACCGTTTTCGCCCGCAGGAAGAGGATCGCCTGTAGCGGGATCGATGATTT
>JAFQMR010000021.1 GCA_017396175.1 Clostridia bacterium | reverse complement strand
TTCGGCACGTATGATGACGGAAGAGGAAGCGATCGAGCGTCTCTCGGACGTTCGTGCTGCGGTTTCCGCCGATTGGATCGACGATCTTTCGCTTGAGACGGTCACGGCCCTGATGCACGATGTACAGGCAGGATGTCTTATGGCCGACGCAGGGGAGGACATGAGTCCTGAAGTGCGAGACAGACGACGCGCCTGCCTTGTGCGAACCGCTCTCGGCGGTGCATAAGTGATTTTTTTGATACTATAAGAAAGGAAGCGATTTGCTATGTATCATTTTAAAGGGTTTACGGAAAAAGCCAACCGCGCCATGAATCTTGCGATCGAAGCAGCGGAGCAGTGCGGACATACCTATATCGGTACGGAGCATATTGTTCTGGGATTGTTGCGCGAGGGAAGCGGCGTAGCGTTTTCGGTTCTGGAAGCGAACGGCGTGACGGATGCAGAGTATACCGAACAGATCGAACGTGTCGAGCCGTTCGGTTATCGAACCAACCTGTCTCCCGATGACCTGACGCCTCGTTCGAAGCGGACAATGGAAACGGCGTTTTTGGAAGCACGTCGCTTACAGAACGGCTATATAGGAACGGAGCATCTTCTTCTTGCGATTCTTCGTGAAAGTGACAGTGTAGCTATGCGTTTACTGGCATCGATGAATGTTCGCTTGGAGAGCGTTGCGGAGGAATTGGCGAAACGACTCGGTATGCAGAAAGCCTCCTCACAGCCGCAGGACGAAAGCGGAATGACATCCGAGCGTCGGGCAAAGGCCAACGGTAAAGCTCCGACTTTGGAGCAGTTCGGACGGGATCTGACAGCGCTGGCGGCCGACGGGAAAATCGATCCGATCATCGGTCGCTCTAAGGAAATCGAACGCGTCATTCAGATCTTATCCCGACGGACGAAGAACAATCCTTGCCTGATCGGTGAACCCGGTGTCGGCAAGACGGCCATTGCCGAGGGCCCTGCTCAGAAGATTGCGGCGGGAGAGGTGCCGGAGCTGTTGCGTGGGAAGCGTGTCATTACGCTGGACCTGACGGGAATGGTTGCCGGCGCGAAATACCGAGGTGATTTTGAAGAGCGCATCAAAGCGGCGATGGATGAGGTTATGAATGACGGACAGATTATTCTGTTTATCGATGAAATTCATACCATTATCGGTGCCGGTGCGGCCGAAGGGGCGGTTGATGCCGCGAATATTCTTAAACCGAGTCTTGCGCGCGGAGAGCTTCAGCTGATCGGCGCTACTACACTCGATGAATATCGCAAGCATATCGAAAAGGATGCGGCACTCGAACGTCGTTTTCAGCCGATTATTGTCGGAGAACCGACCGAAGAAGAAGCGGTGGAGATTCTGAAAGGGCTTCGCGATAAATACGAAGCGCATCACAAGGTGAAAATTGCGGATGAAGCCATCGAAGCGGCGGTGACGCTGTCAGCGCGCTATATTGCCGACCGTTTTCTGCCCGACAAGGCGATCGATCTGATTGACGAGGCCGCTTCAAAGCTTCGCCTTCGCGCGTTTACTCCGCCGGAAGAGCTTGTTACGCTTGAAAACGAAGCGAAGCGTCTTGCGGAAGAAAAACGTTCGGCGGTGAACGAACAGGAATTTGAGCGTGCGGCACGGTTGCGCGACGAAGAGCAAACGGTTACGGAGCATCTGCAGGTGTTAAAGACGCAGTTTTCCGAAAAGAACGCCGGCGTAACAGGTACGGTTACCGCCGAAGACATTGCGCATATCGTGTCTGACTGGGCGGGGATCCCCGTTACACAGCTGACGGAAGAGGAAAGCGAACGTTTGCTGAAAATGGAATCGATTCGTCATGAGCGCCTTGTCGGACAGGAGGAAGCGGTGACAGCGGTGTCCAAAGCCATTCGCAGGGGGCGTGTCGGCTTGAAGGATCCGAAGAGACCGATCGGCTCCTTTATCTTCCTCGGCCCTACGGGTGTCGGTAAGACGGAGCTGTGTAAGGCGTTGGCTGAAGTGATGTTCGGCGACGAAAATGCGATGATTCGTCTCGATATGTCGGAATATATGGAAAAACACAGTGTGTCCCGACTGGTTGGTTCGCCTCCCGGGTATGTCGGCTATGATGACGGGGGACAGCTTACCGAGAGAATCCGTCGGAAACCGTATTCGGTCGTGCTGTTTGATGAGATTGAAAAAGCGCATCCCGATGTGTTCAATATGCTTCTCCAGATTTTGGATGACGGTGTACTGACCGATTCACAAGGACGCCGTGTAGATTTTAAAAACACGGTGATTATTATGACCTCCAATATCGGTGCCCGACGCCTGACAGAACAAACCGTTTCCTTCGGGTTTAATCAGGAGGAGGCGACGTTGAATCATGACCGTGCAAGGGAGCTTGTGCTTTCCGATCTTAAGCAGCTGTTCAAGCCGGAGTTTTTGAATCGCGTAGACGATATCATCGTTTTTTCGAAGCTGACACCGGAAGAGATTTCACAAATTGCATATCGGATGCTCGGTTCACTCCGTCAACGGATGGAAGCGATGGAGATTTCTTTGTGTGTGACCGATGAAGCGGTGCGGGCGGTGGCGGATGCGGGGTTCGATCCCGTATACGGGGCACGACCGTTGCGCCGTGCCATTCAGTCGAGTATCGAAGATCCGCTTGCCGAAAAGCTGCTTGAAGGAGTATACAAAGCAGGGGATACGGCTACCGTGGATTACGAAAACGGGCGGTTCGTGTTCCGATAAAATGACAGCCGTACAGGAGTGCATTTTCTGTACGGCTGTTATCTTTTTTAAATACTTAATAAATATATATTGACAAAAAGCCATCCTTCGACTACAATATATATGAAAAAACAAATAAATCCCGATATAACTGACGGGTTTCGCGGGTCACCGCGGGGGAGTATCGGGAATGGTATGTCGACCGTCTGGGCAATTGAGTGTAACTGCTGAATTGCCCTTTTTTGTCGGCATTCGGATAAATCTGATAAAAGGAGTCGTGATACTTATGAAACATATCCACTGGAACGGCTTTTGCGACGGACGTTGGCAGGAGGAAGTCGATGTTCGTGATTTTATTCAAGCAAACTATCATCCGTACGAGGGTGATGACTCGTTTCTGAGCGGCGCCACCGAACGCACAAAAGCATTGATGGCGAAGGTGGAATCCCTGTTTGCCATCGAGCGGCAGTTCGGCGGGGTGCTGGATATTGATACGGCGACGGTTTCGTCCTTGGTGAGCTATACCCCGGGGTATGTTGATAAGGACAACGAGATCATCGTCGGCTTACAGACAAATCGTCCGCTTAAGCGCGGCGTCAACCCATTCGGCGGTATCCGTATGGTGCGCCAGGCGTGTAAGGCGTACGGCTATACGTTAAGCAGTAAGGTGGAGGAAGAGTTCCGCTACCGTACGACGCATAACGACGGCGTCTTCCGTGCATATACGGATGAAATGCGCCTTGCACGCAAGTGCCACGTGATCACCGGCCTTCCCGATGCGTACGGCCGCGGTCGTATTATCGGCGATTATCGCCGTGTAGCGCTGTACGGTGTGGATCGCCTGATCGAAGAAAAGCAGAAGGATAAAGCGGCTTTGGCGAGCGGTGATTTTTGCGGTGACCAGATCCGCCTGAACGAGGAGCTTCATCGCCAGATCTCCTTCCTCGGATATCTGAAAGACATGGCCGCGATGTACGGCTTTGATATCAGCGAGCCGGCTTCGAACACCCGCGAAGCAGTGCAATGGACATACTTTGCGTATCTTGCCGCTATTAAAGAGCAAAACGGAGCGGCGATGTCGCTCGGTCGTGTCAGCACGTTTTTTGATATTTATATTGAGCGGGATCTGAAAAACGGCATTCTTACAGAGCAGGAAGCGCAGGAGCTGATCGATGATTTTGTTATCAAGCTTCGTATGGCGCGTCATCTTCGCACGCCTGAATACAACGAGCTGTTCGGCGGTGATCCGATGTGGATCACCGAGGCGGTCGGCGGTATGGGCGAGGACGGACGCACGCTGGTGACCAAGAGCAGCTTCCGCATTCTTAATACGCTGTATACCCTCGGCTCCTCTCCCGAGCCGAACCTGACGGTGCTGTGGTCGACGGCTCTTCCCGAAGGGTTTAAGAAATTCTGCGCGAAGGTATCGGTAGATACCGATTCCATTCAGTATGAGAATGATGATCTGATGCGTCCGATTTACGGCGATGATTATGCGATCGCATGCTGTGTATCGGCGATGAAGCTCGGTAAGCAGATGCAGTTCTTCGGGGCACGTTGTAATCTGGCAAAGC
>JAFQMR010000020.1 GCA_017396175.1 Clostridia bacterium | reverse complement strand
CTGTCGCAAACGCGACAGCCTTTTGAATTCTGTAGCAACCGACAGAATCAGCGCTTGCTGAACTGCGGAGCGCGACGGGCGGCTTTGAGGCCGTACTTCTTTCTTTCCTTCATACGCGGATCACGCGTGAGGAAGCCAGCCTTCTTGAGGAGCGGACGAAGCTCGTCGTTGTTGTAGAGCAGGAGAGCACGGGAGATGCCGTGACGGATCGCGCCGGCCTGGCCGGTCACACCGCCGCCGCCAACGCGGCACTCGATATCGAACTTATCGGACGTGCCGGTAAGCTCCAGAGGCTGACGAACGATCAGCTTCAGGGTTTCAAGGCCGAAATAATCATCGATGTCGCGGCCGTTGATGGTCACCTTGCCGGTACCCGCGTACAGACGCACACGCGCAACGGACTTCTTTCTTCTGCCGGTTCCGTAGAAATACGGTCTGGTATTGTAATCCATTCTGATACAGCCTCCTTTCTTACAGCTTGAACTCTTCGGGCTTCTGAGCCTCGTGAGCGTGGTTGGATTCCGCATAGACGCGCAGACGAGTCATCGCCGCACGGCCGAGCGTGTTGTTCGGGATCATACCGTTGACAGCCAGCTCCATCGCCTTTTCGGGGCGCTGAGCCATCAGGGTGTTGTACTTGACAGCCTTCAGGCCGCCGATCCAACCCGTGTGACGGTACCAAACTTTGTTTTGCAGCTTGTTGCCGGTGAGAACGGCATCTTTGCAGTTGATGATGATGACATGATCGCCGCAATCCACATGGGGCGTGAAGGTGGGCTTATGCTTGCCGCGCAGAAGCACAGCAGCCTGAGCGGCCACACGACCGAGGGGTTTGCCGGCGGCATCGATGACATACCACTTGCGGTCAACCTGACCGGCTTTTTCCATATACGTGGACATCAAGAATACCTCCTGTACAGTTATAGTCTTTTTAACCTACGGCGGCTATGATACCATATCCGAAAACCGATGTCAAGCCTAAATTACCCGATTTTTTAATTTAGATACCGTATTCTCTCGTTTTCTCTCTTGTTTTCTCGTTTTTGCTCACTTTCTCGTTTTTTATTCAAAAATTTTAAAAACAGAGATATACAGAGAAAAAAAGAGAAAACGAAAGAAAACCTTTAGATAAATTAAAATTATCCGTTTTAAATAACGCTTCGGGGGTGACAAACGGACCGAAGTATGCTATGATAAGAGGCGGAAAAGGGGGCGCTTTTATGCAGACTACGGTTTTTCACATAGCACAGCGGCTGAAAACGGATGGGTTGACACTGAAAGCGTACGATACGGTGGAATCGACCAACGTGCTTTGCAAGGCGGCCGCCGCCGAGGGCGCACCCGAGGGGACGGTGATTCTGGCGGATTCCCAGACAGGCGGCAAGGGTACAAGAGGCCGCTCCTTCTTTTCGCCGTCGGGAACGGGACTCTATATGAGCGTATTGCTTCGCCCGCAGGGTACGGCCGAACAAGCGCTTCGGATCACGACCGCGGCGGCGGTGGCCGTATGCGAGGCGATCGAGGCGGTGTCTGCGCGCCGTCCGCAGATCAAATGGGTGAACGATATCTATTGCGATGAAAAAAAGGTGTGCGGTATTCTGGCAGAGGCGGTGCTCGATCCGAAAACCGCCCGTCCCGAAGCGGTGGTGCTCGGGATCGGCATCAACGTATTGATGCCGCAGGAGGGGTTCCCTGCCGAGTTGAACGATACAGCCGCCGCTGTGTTTGAAGCGGGCGGTGATCGCGCCGCCTTGGCGGCGGCGGTGCTGGATGCGTTTTTTGCGCGGTACGCGGCGCTTGACGATCCGCAGATCACGCAGGAATACCGTCGGCGTTCGTTGCTGGACGGGCGTACCGTGACGGTGACGACGCCCGACGGCGACCGTGAGGCGACGGTGCGCGGGATCGATGAACAATGCCGTCTGTGCGAGCGTTATACGGACGGGGAAGAGGCGGTGCTCTCTTCGGGAGATGTGACGCTGCATACGTATCGGCCGTAACAGAAGAAACAAAAAGACCGCTGTCGGATGACAGCGGTCACTTTTTGTTTCATTTCGAAATTACGCGTTCGCCTTTTTCGCGAGGGCGGACTTTTTCCTTGCAGCAGTGTTCTTGTGCAGGAGGCCCTTAGCAACAGCCTGGTCGATCTTTTTGATCG
>JAFQMR010000019.1 GCA_017396175.1 Clostridia bacterium | reverse complement strand
CGAACACGCCCGCCGCGATGAACATACCGAACTTCATCAGGATCTCATGATAGGTCGTCGCCTGCATGAACTTGTTGAGGTCGAAGCCGCCGTTTGCCGCGGGAGTCGCCGGAGCCGCCGGAGTCGCCGGAGCCTCGGGAGCCGCAGGAGCCTCGGGAGCCGGAGCCTGAGCGGGCTGCTGCACAACGCCTTGTTGAGCGCCGCACTTTTCGCAGAAAGCGGCGCCGTCTGCGATCTGGGAACCGCATTTTTGACAGAACATAAGAAATTCCTCCTCGAAACATAAAGTGAGTGTTACAAGAATACTTGCAGACGAAGTATAACATATTTCTATATAAAAGTCCATAAATTATTCCAAAATAACAAAATTTTAACTCTTTCGGATGGCTTGCGTTTTTCGGCGGAATACGCTATACTGAAAGCAGATCAACGACGGAAGGCAGGACGGTATGAAAGCCTATATTTGTACGCTCGGTTGCAAAGTGAATCAGTATGAATCGCAGGCGATGATGCGGCTTCTGCAGGAGCACGGCTACGAAACCGCGGTCTTCCACCCGTCGCTTCCCGACGTGGGAGAGGCGGTGCTGATCGTCAATTCCTGCACGGTTACAAGCGAAAGTGACCGTAAGCTCCGTCAGCTGGTGCGGCGGATGCGGCGGGAGCACCCGCAGGCGATCCTCGTCGTGACGGGTTGTATGCCGCAGGCGTTCCCCGATCAGGCGGCGACGCTGGAAGCCGATCTGGTCGTCGGCAATGCCGCACGAGGCGCGATCGTCGAACAGCTGGAGGCGTTGCGGCGCGACCGCACGCCGAAGGTATGCGTCACACCGCACGATAAGACGTTTGAGCGGCTGAGCATTACGTCGTTTGAGGAGCGCACCCGCGCCTTTGTGAAGATCGAGGACGGCTGTGACCGCTTTTGCTCGTATTGTATTATTCCGTATGCCCGCGGGCGGGTGCGTTCGCGCGATCCCGAGGATATTCGGGCTGAGCTGACGGCTCTTGTCAAAGCGGGTTACCGCGAGGCGGTGCTCGTCGGCATCAACCTGACCTCCTACGGCAAGGATACGGGGAGGACGCTTGCGGATGCGGTGGACGCCGCGTGTGCGGTGGACGGCATTGAGCGGGTGCGACTCGGCTCGCTCGAGCCCGACCATATGACCGAGGAGCTGATCGCCCGCCTGAAAACGCAGAAAAAGCTTTGCCCGCAATTCCACGTGGCGTTGCAGAGCGGCTGTGATGCGACCTTGCGCCGTATGAACCGTCATTACGATACGGCGTGCTTTGCGCAGGCGTGCCAAAGGCTGCGGGAGGCCTTCCCCGACGCGGTGTTCACAACGGATATCCTCGTCGGCTTCCCCGGGGAAACGGAGGCGGATTTTGAAGAATCGCTCCGCTTTGCCGAGGCGATGCGCTTTGCGAAGGCGCACGTGTTTCCCTATTCCCGTCGGGCGGGAACACGGGCGGATACGATGCCCGATCAGGTGCCGCAGGCGGAAAAAGCCGCCCGTGCTCACCGTATGAGTGAGGCGTGCGAGCGGGTGCGGCGTGAGCTTCTTTCGGAGGCGGTCGGATCGGTGCAGGAGGTGCTGTGCGAAACGCGCACGGCGGACGGTGCGGCGGTCGGCTACACGCGCGGATACCTGCCCTGCCGTATGACGGGGGCGTGTGAAGCGGGACAAACGGTCAGGGTATGTGTTACGGAAGCGGACAGTGACGGGCTTACGGCCCGTATTATCGGATAAAAGGAGAGAGCCTGTAATGAAACCGATTATTATTACCATCGGACGGCAATTCGGAAGCGGCGGACACGAGCTGGGCGAAAAGCTCGCCTCCCGCCTCGGGATTCCGTTTTATGACCGCAACCTGCTGACGGAAGCGGCGAAGAAAAGCGGGATGACGGAGGATATGGTGGCGAGCCTCGACGAAAAGCCGACCAGCAGCTTTTTATATTCGATGTCGGTCGGTGCGCTCGGCTTCAACGGCGAAATGCCGATGCCGCTCGGGAACCGCGTGTTTCTCGCGATGAGTGAGGCGATCCGCGAGGTGGCGTCGTGCGGCAGCTGTGTGATCGTCGGGCGGTGTGCGGAATATGTGCTCAGCGGTCAGGCGAACGTCGTGCGCGTGTTCGTGTATGCCGACAAAGACACGCGTGTCAGGCGCGTGATGGAAAAGCGTGAGCTCAAGGAACGGGACGCGGCGGCGCTCCTGCAAAAGACGGACAAATCGCGTGCCAGCTACCACGACTTCTACTGCGACGAAAAATGGGGCGAAGCGGCCTCCTATGATCTGATGATCAACAGCGCGGTTATCGGGATCGATGCGGCGGTGGAGATGATCGCCGCCTTTGCCGAGGCGCGTTAAAAAATTCAAAATTCCCTCTTGACAGCAACGGCATAGGGTGCTATACTATGTCTTGCGTTTGCGGCTTTAGCTCATCTGGTAGAGCGCCACCTTGCCAAGGTGGAGGTAGCGAGTTCGAGCCTCGTAAGCCGCTCCAGAAAAGAAAAACACCTTTTGTCGGATGACAAAAGGTGTTTTCTTTTCAACTAAATCCACCCTATCGGGTG
>JAFQMR010000179.1 GCA_017396175.1 Clostridia bacterium | reverse complement strand
AGGGCGGGAGCAAGCCCCCGCCGTATTCTCCAACAAGAAGATTACGTGAATATGATTCGGCATAATGACGTATTGATCAACCTTCAAAAAAGGATATCTCTTTTCCAACAGAAACAGCTGGTCCTCGGTAATTATACCGTATGGCGTATATTGAATTTCGGCAGGCTCCATACCTCCACCGATAATGCGTGACAACAAACATTGTCTGCTGTGGGTACAAATCGTGATATAGTATGCACCTGCTGTGCTGTAATCGTAATGTTTTAAGCGAGGGTGCTTTCTTTGAGGCAGACTGTTTTCCATATATATCACCATTGTCATTATATAGAAAAATCCGCAGATACACAAGAGCATCTGCGGATTTTGATTTTTCAGGACTTGCGGCGGGAGCAAGCCCCCGCCCTACGTAAATTAATGAGTTTTCTCCGTTAACGATCGCCGGTTAATCGCTCGTCCGTTTTTGCATGTATGCCTTACACGTATTTTACGGCGGTGCCGTAGGCGATGACTTCGGCGGCACCCTGCATCACCGCTGAAGAAGCGTAATGCACATTGATGATCGCGTCGGCTCCGAGTGCTTCCGCTTCGTCCACCATCCGCTTTGTGGCGATCTGGCGCGCCTCGGTGAGCATCTCGGTGTAGCTTTTGATCTCACCGCCGACGATGGTTTTCATACCGGCCATAAAGTCCTTGCCGAAATGCTTGGACTGCACGACGGTGCCTTTGACGATCCCGAGCGCGGAGATCGTTTTCCCGGGAATGTAATCGATGTTGAGTAATACCATAAAAAAGCCTCCTTTAATATTTCGATGCTTCGTCTTCCTCACCGCCGCGGATCTCTTTCAGGCGCTGGACAAGGGCGGCGATCACGCCGCCGACCACCGCGAGGTAGAGAAGGACGTACACGATGCAGCAGGCGGTGAGCGCCGCGCTTTCCATCCACAGCACGGCGGCCGCGAATAAAAAGGCGCCGACGAGCACCATCACGGCGGTAATGATCGCGACGGCGATCAGGATGGGTGCGAGTATGCCGTTGCGTTTTTTCTGTGAGGACATAAAAACACCTCCGTTCCTATATCAGTATACGCGCTTTCGGTCGGAAGGTCAAGTGCTCTTTTCTTATATACATTATATATAAGAGCGATCGGCGGCTTTCCGAAAAAATTTTTTTCGGCTTGACAGGGACGATCGTGGGGAAGAAAACGGGCCGCATACCATATCTTGTGGAATGCCGTAAAACCGCGTAACGGCGCGGAAAATTCCCGAAAAATTTTTTAAAAAAGTGCTTGCAATTTGCAAAAGGATGGTGTATAGTATATAAGCACGCGTGTGCGTCGAGGGCGAATTCTGCCCAAAACCGCACGTTGGCAGACTGCACGATATGCGTTGAAGCGGGAGGTTGCGACCGTAAGGTCGGTTTTTCCGTGGAGTATGTCCGATTTCAAACCGGGCGAACTAAGAAAGCTGCAAAAGGTACCGATGAAACACGCCGTACCGCGTCTTTTGGCGCGGAGAGTTGCCGCGGAGGTGCACTGAAGTACACAGCAGGACGATCGATTTGCGCCGGAAAACAAGCTCTGTATTCCGGTTTTTTTCGGAAAAGCGGAAGAAACACCCGGACGGGTGTGCAGAATCGGCGTCGCCCGCCAACTCAAAATTATTAAGGAGGCGTTTTCAAAATGGCAGTCAAAGAAAAAATCCGTATCCGTGTGAAGGGCTATGATCACCGTCTGGTCGATCAGGCATCCGAGAAGATCGTGGAGACCGCTCGCCGCACCGGCGCTCGCGTTTCCGGTCCCGTGCCGCTGCCCACCGAGAAGGAGATCGTCACGATCCTCCGTGCCGTGCACAAGTACAAGGACAGCCGTGAGCAGTTCGAGACTCGCACGCACAAGCGTCTGATCGACATCCTTCGTCCGTCCAACAAGACAGTCGAGGCTCTGATGGGCCTTGAACTCCCCGCCGGCGTGGAGATCGAGATCAAGCTGTAATCGAAAGCCTATACCCGGGCAGGGCGCGGCGTGCCGCGCAACACCCGATGCTTTCAAACGGCTTGCAGGATCTCTCCCGCGAGGTCATGTTGCCGCAAGGCAACCAATAACCAAGGAGGTATAGACAATGCAAAAAGGCATCATCGGTAAGAAGATCGGCATGACGCAGATCTTCGACGAGAAGGGCAACATGGTGCCGGTCACCGTCATCGAGGCGGGACCGTGTGTGGTTGCTCAGAAGAAAACGGTCGAGAACGACGGCTATGCGGCTGTTCAGCTCGGCTACGGCGATGTTTCTCCGAAACACGTCAACAAGCCCATGAAGGGCCATTTCGACAAAGCGAATGTGGCGCCCAAGAAGACGCTTAAGGAATTCCGCTTAGACGACTGCGATGCGATGAACATCGGCGACATCGTGAAGGCTGATACGTTTGCTGCGGGCGATCACGTCGACGTGACCGGCACCAGCAAGGGTAAGGGCTATGCCGGCGCGATCAAGCGCTGGAACTTCGGCCGCCTGAGAGAGTCTCACGGCACCGGCCCTGTGGCGCGTCATCCCGGTTCGCTGGGCGCGTGCTCCACTCCGTCCCGCGTGTTCAAGGGCACGAAGGCGGCAGGTCACCTCGGTTGCGAGCGTGTGACCGTCCAGAATCTCGAAATCGTCAAAGTGGATGTGGAGAACAACCTGATCGCTGTGCGCGGCGCCGTCCCCGGCCCCCGCAAGGGCATCGTGGTTCTTTCCGACACCGTCAAGAAGGCGTAAGGAAGGAGGAAACAATCATGCCGAATATCTCTACTT
>JAFQMR010000178.1 GCA_017396175.1 Clostridia bacterium | reverse complement strand
GATCCGTGGTGGAACGTGTCGGCGCAGAATCAGGCCACCGACCGCGCACACCGTATCGGACAAACACAGACGGTGCAGGTGTACAAGCTGATCGCCCGCGACACCGTCGAGGAAAAGATCCTCCGTATGCAGGAGCGCAAGCAGGCACTCGCCGATGCCGTTGTCCACGAGGGCGAAGGGATGCTGTCCCGCCTCACCGCCGAGGAGCTGCTGTCGATCCTGGAGCTGTAAAAAGAAAAGATGTCCGCTTCACGGACAAAACAAAACCGCCGATGAACCATCGGCGGTTTTGTTGTTATCAGCGGGGAGGCGTACCCCGCCCGGCTCAGTCCAGTTCGAACTGTCCCGTATAGAGCTTGTAGTAGCGGCCTTTTTGGGAGAGGAGGTCGTCGTGGTCGCCGCGTTCGAGGATCTCGCCCTGCTCGATGACCATGATCGCATTCGAATTGCGCACGGTCGAGAGGCGGTGGGCGATCACGAAGGTGGTGCGTCCGTTCATCAGACGATCCATACCGTGCTCAATGTGAAGCTCGGTGCGGGTGTCGACGGAGCTGGTCGCTTCGTCGAGGATCAGGATCGCGGGATCTGCCACGGCGGCACGCGCGATGTTGAGAAGCTGGCGCTGGCCCTGCGACAGGTTGCCGCCGTCGTCCTCGAGCATGGTGTCGTAGCCGTGCGGCAGGCGCATAATGAACGAATGCGCACTCGCAAGCTTTGCCGCATCGATGCACTCGTCGTCGGTGGCCTCCAGGCGGCCGTAGCGGATGTTTTCCATCACCGTGCCTGCAAAGAGGTGGGTATCCTGCAGAACCATCGCCTGTGCGAGACGCAGATCCTTCAGGGCGATGTCCTTGATATCGATGCCGTCGATGGTGATACGGCCCTCGTCGATTTCGTAAAACCGTGTCAGGAGGTTGGTGATGGTGGTCTTGCCTGCGCCCGTCGAGCCGACAAACGCAATTTTCTGGCCGGGCTTCGCGTAGAGCGAGACGTTCTTCAGTACCGTTTTTTCGGGGACATAACCGAAGGTCACGTCGTACAGCCGCACATCGCCGAGCACGGGACGCGTCTCGCCGCGGTACTCCCAGTAGTAGGTGCCGTTGTCGCGTACCAGACGTGCCGCCTGCTCGTTGTCGGCGGGCTCGCTTGCCTCGTCGAGGATGTTGAACACGCGCTCCGCACCCGCCAAAGCGGATTGCAGGGCCGTCATCTGGTGCGCAATGTGGGTGATCGGCTGACCGAATTGCTTGGAGAAGTTGAGGAACGACGCAATGTTACCGAAGGTGAAGGCGGGGTTCGTAAACGCGAGGATACCGCCCACCACCGACACGATCACGTAGGAGAAGTTGTTGATATGCTGCATCAGCGGCATCATCGCACCGCCGATGCTTTGCGCGAGGGTGGCTTTTTTGCGGAAGTTGTCGTTGATGCGTTCGAAATCCTCCATCGCCTGCTCCTCGTGGCAGAAGATCTTTACGACGCGCTGGCCCTCGATGGTTTCCTCGATGAAGCCGTTGAGCTCGCCGAGCGCTTTTTGCTGTTCGCCGAAGTATTTGCGGCTGTGCTTCATCATCACGGAGGAGACGAGAAGCATCACGGGCACCAGCACCATCGTCAGCAACGTGAGCTCCCACGACAGCAGGAGCATACTGATCACGACACCGATCAGCGAGATCACCGAGGAGATGATCTGCACGGAGGCGTTGTTGAGCGATTCGCTCACAGCGTCCATATCGTTGGAGAAGCGGGACATAATATCGCCGTGTGAGCGGCGGTCGAAGAACCGCACGGGCAAGGTCATCAGGTGATCGTACAGCTCACGGCGCATCCGCAGTACCATCGTCTGGGAGATGCGGATCATCACACGCGCCTGCACAAAGGTACAGCACACGCCGACAAGGTAAATGCCGACCAGCGCGAGGATCCAAAGCAGCAGCTCGGACATGGCACCGCGTCCGATGCAATCGAAAACAGGGCTGAGCATCCAGCCGGCGGCGATCTGTGTACCCGTCGTAAGCAGGATAAACACCAGCACCATACACAGGAGCGGCAACACGGTCTTCAGGTAGGTCAGCAGACGCAACAGCGTCCGCTTGGTATTTTTCGGCTTCTGGAAGCCGCCGCGTGCGCCGGGCCCGCCCGGGCCGGGGCCGCGGCCTCTCATCATAGGTCCTGCCATCAGTCGCTCACTCCTTTCTGTTGGGAATGGACGATTTCGCGATAGATGTCATTCGTCTCCATCAGCTCATCGTGGGTGCCTTCACCGACAAGGCGGCCGCTCTCCAGAACAAGAATGCGATCGGCGTTGCGTACCGAGCTGACGCGTTGTGCGATCAGGAAGACGGTCGTTCCCGCGAGATGCGCGCGGAAGGATTCGCGGATACGGCTTTCGGTGTCGGAATCGACCGCCGAGGTGGAGTCGTCAAGAATCAGGATCGGCGGCTTCTTCACCATCGCGCGGGCAATGCACAGGCGTTGCTTCTGACCGCCCGACACGTTGACGCCGCCGCGGTCGATGCGGGTATCGTACCCGTCGGGGAAGCTGAGAATAAAGTCTTCCGCCTGCGCGTCACGAGCGGCCTGCGCGACCTCGTCGTCGGTTGCGTCGGGATCGCCCCAGCGGATGTTGTCGCGAATGGTGCCCGAGAACAGCACGTTCTTCTGCGGCACCATACCGATCCCGTCGCGCAGGGTTTTGAGCGCGTAACGGCGTACATCCACGCCGTCGACGAGAATTTCGCCCTCGCTCACGTCGTAGAGCCGCGGAATGAGGCTCACAAGCGTGGTTTTGGCGGAGCCTGTCGCGCCGACCACGGCGATGACCTCGCCGGCATTGGCTTTGAAGCTGATGTTGTCGAGCACCTTATCGGGGGAGCTTTCGTTGTAACGGAAGCTGACGTTTTTGAATTCCACCGTGCCGCGGGTGACGGGCTCCGTTACGGGCTGCGCGGGATCCCGAATGGTGCTTTCCTCGCACAGCACCTCCTTGAGGCGGCGGGAGGACGCACGGGCGCGGGAATACATGATGATGGTCATGGACATCATCATCATAGACATCAGGATGTGCATAATATAGGTGTTATACGCCATCAGGTTGCCGATCTCCAGCTCGCCTGTCTGCACAAGTCCTCCGCCGATCCACAGGGCGGCGACGGTGGTGAGGTTCATCACAAGCTGCATACACGGCATCACCGTCACCATCAGACCGGAGGCCTTGATCGCGATCTCACACAGATGCTCGGCGGCGGTGGCGAAGCGCTTCTTTTCGTGCTCCTCGCGCACAAAGGATTTGATGACGCGGATGTTCTGAGTCGTTTCCTGCACGCGGGCGTTGAGGCCGTCGATGGCCTTTTGCATTTTTTCAAACAGCGGGAAGCCCTTCTTGACGATCACGGCGATAATGATCCCGATGACGGGTACCGAAAAGAGCGTCAGCGCGGCAAGCGTCGGGCTGATGACCAAGGCGTTGATCAGCGCACCGATCAGCATAGCCGAGGTGAACGTACCCATACGCAGGGTTTGCACAAAGGTGTTCTGCACGTTCGTCACATCGTTTGTCAGGCGGGTGACGAGAGAGGCGGTGGAGAATTTGTCGATGTTTGCAAAGGAAAAGGTCTGCACCGCGCGGAACAGTGACAGGCGTAAGGAGGCGCCGAAGCGCATCGAGCCGACGGTGAGAAGCAGTACGCCGACAATGCCCGCGAGAATGGCCCCGAGGGTGATCAGGCACATTGCACCGCCGTTTTGCCAGATCTCGCTCATCACCTCGTCATAGGAAACGCCCTGCGAGGAGCCTTCGATGGTGTTGACGATGTTGGCCATAAAGTTGGTTTGCCAGATCTCGAGCACACCGCCTGCCGCGATGACGAGCGGGCCGAGAACCAGCCAGAACAGATTCGCCTTCATATGCGGCCAGTAGGAGCCGGACAGGCGAGAGGGTGAAGAGGTATTCAAGGATGTTCCTCCTTTCGGTTTACGGGCGGCAACGTTTCCGCCGCCGCTTCGAGGTTCGAGGTCATACGCCCGAGCAGGCGGGACAGGACGGCGATGTCTTCGTCGGAAAAATCCGCAAACTGCGCCGCAATAAGGAATTCACGTCCCTGCTCACAGCGGTGTTGCATCGCTTCGCCTTCGGCGGTGAGGTATAACCGCTGGACGCGGGCATCCTTATCGTCCGCCCGTCGCTCCACGAGTCCCGCCGCTTCCATACGGCGGATGGAGACCGATAAGGTCGGGGCGGCGATGTCCATCGCATCGGCGAGCGCCTTTTGCGTCAGTCCCGGCTCGTGGTGCAGGAAAAACAGCAGGCGCGGGTGACCGCTTGACAGTCCGCAGCTCTGAAAATAGCGGCAAAGGGTGTTGCGGTGGGTATGCAGGAATTTATGAAGGTCGTTGTCGAGCTTTTCCGCCGGCGTATCGGCAGGCGGTGCACAGCACGGCTTCATCAGGCAGGCCTCCTTTGTCGTAATCTGCTTATAGTATACCAGATCGTTAGGTGACTATCAATCGGCAGACCGTCCAATCGTTAGGCGGCTAACATTTTGGATTATAGGCGAATTTCACAAGGCCGAAAACGTGAGACGGGCGGTTGCCAAATGCAGGAAGCTGTGGTATACTGTATATGATTGACCGTTTTTAACAAGGAGGCGTGAGTCGGTGGATATTCAGGTGGGCGACCGCGTGGAGCTCAAGAAGCCCCATCCTTGCGGCGGACACGGGTTTGAGGTGCTTCGCGTCGGGATGGATTTTCGGCTGAAGTGCGTGACCTGCGGTCACGAGATGCTGGTACCGCGCGCGAGGATCGAGCGGTTTATCCGCAAGGTGGAACGGGACTGAAGAAACGGTAAAAAAAGGGGGCGGTGACCGTGCTGACACGGCTGACACAGGTGGATCGGCGGTACGAAGAGCTGACAGCGCGGCTGTACGATCCGACCGTGACGGCGGATCCCGACCGCTTCCGTGAGTTGCTCCGCGAGCAGAAACAGCTGGAGCCCGTGGTGCTTTGCTACCGCCGCTACAAGGAGGCGTGCGAGCAGGTAGCCGCGATGAAGGATATGCTGGAAACGGAGTCGGACAGTGAGCTTCGCGAGCTGGCGAAGGAGGAGCTGGCCGTACAAAAGGCGCTCGAAGCGTCGCTCGAAGAGGAGCTTCGCGTCCTGCTTCTTCCGCGGGATCCGCGGGATGACCGCTCGGTCATTATGGAGATCCGCGGCGGCACGGGCGGGGAGGAATCCGCGCTGTTTGCCGCCGATCTGTACCGTATGTATACGATGTATGCCGCCGATCACGGGTTTACGACCGAGGTGATCAGCCGCAACGAGACAGAGCTCGGCGGTGTCAAGGAAATTGTGTTCTCGGTGGCGGGACAGGGGGCGTTCAGTCGCCTGAAATACGAAAGCGGCACCCACCGCGTTCAGCGCGTCCCCGAAACCGAAAGCGGCGGTCGCATTCATACCTCGGCGGTGACGGTTGCCGTGCTTGCCGAGGCGGATGAGGTGGAGGTGACGGTGGATCCCTCGGAGCTGAAGATCGACACCTTCCGCAGCAGCGGTGCCGGCGGCCAGCATATCAACAAAACGGAATCCGCCGTGCGCATTACCCACCTCCCGACAGGGCTTGTGGTGGAATGCCAGGACGAGCGCAGTCAGCACAAAAACCGTGACAAGGCGATGCGGGTGCTGTGTGCGCGGTTGCTTGAGCGCGAGCAGGAGGCACAGCGTGCCGCCCGTGCGGAGGATCGCCGCGGACAGGTCGGAAGCGGCGACCGCAGTGAGCGCATCCGCACCTATAATTTCCCGCAGGGACGCGTCACCGATCACCGGATCGGCCTGACGCTGTATAAGCTCGATGCCGTGATGAACGGCGCACTGGACGAGCTGATCGATGCGTTGCTGACCGCCGACCGTGCGGCCAAGCTGCAACGCGAGACCGAACACAAAGGATGAGAACCGATGAAGGATACAAAGCATCTGACCGCTTCGGCGGCGGATATGGAAGAAGCGGGCCGTCTGCTTCGGGAAGGGGAGCTTGTCGCGATCCCCACCGAAACGGTATACGGGTTGGCCGCCAATGCGTTTGACGAGGCGGCGGTGGCGGGCATCTTTGAAGCCAAGGGCCGACCGCAGGACAACCCGCTGATCGTGCATATTGCAACGCTGGATACACTGCTTTTGCTCAGTGACGATATTCCCGAGGACGCGTTCCGTCTGGCGGACGCGTTCTGGCCGGGGCCGCTGACGGTGATCGTGCCGAAGAGTGACCGCGTACCGACGGTGGTGTCGGGCGGGTTGCCGACGGTGGCGGTGAGAATGCCGTCTCACCAAGCGGCGCAGGCGATCCTGCAGGCGGCGGGCGTGCCGCTGGCCGCCCCTTCTGCGAACCGCTCGGGAAGCCCCTCTCCCACGACGGCCGCCCGTGTGGCGGCGGATCTCGACGGCCGCGTTGCGGCGATCGTCGACGGCGGTGAATGCGAGGTCGGGGTGGAATCGACGGTGGTGACGCTGTGCACGGAGGTGCCGCGCCTGCTTCGCCCGGGCGGGATCACCCGCGAACAGCTCGAGGAGGTCCTCGGCACGGTAGAGGTGGATGAGGCGGTGACCGCGCCGCTGAAGGATGACCGCAAGGCCGCCTCCCCCGGTATGAAATATAAGCATTATGCCCCGAAGGCACAGGTGACCATCCTCAAAGGCTCGGCGGAGGCGTTCAGAGAGTATGTGAACGCGCACGCGGAGGACGGTACGGCGGCGCTGTGCTTTGAAGGAGAAACGGACGGCCTGACCGTCCCTTACGTGACCTACGGCCGACGGGACGACGACGCGGCGCAGGCGCGGCAATTGTTTGAGGCGCTCCGCACGGCGGACGATCGCGGGGCCCGTGTGCTGTATGCGGCGTGTCCGCGTCCGATCGGCGTGGGGCTTGCCGTGTATAACCGCCTGCTTCGTGCGGCGGGCTTTCGGGTGGTGACGCTATGAGGATCATCGGATTGACAGGCCCGACGGGCGCCGGCAAGGGCGAGGTCGGACGGCGCTTTGCGAAGGCGGGAGCGCTTGTCATCGACACCGACCGCCTGGCCCGTGAGGTGGTGACGCCGCCGAGCGCGGTGCTCGGAGAGCTGGCCGCCGTGTTCGGTCGGGACATTCTCCGTGAGGACGGCACGCTGGATCGCGCGTTGCTGGCCGAAAGGGCGTTTGCCTCCAAGGAGGCGCAGGAGACGCTCAACGCCATCACCCACCCCGCGATCATCCGACGCACGCGGGAGCTGATCGAAGCTTCCGACCGCGAGACGGCGGTGATCGACGCGCCGCTGTTGTTCGAAAGCGGCATGGATCGGATGTGTCATACGACGGTGGCGGTGCTGGCCCCCGAGGCGGTGCGGCTGGCGCGTATCAAGGCGCGGGACGGCATTACGGAGGAACGGGCGCGCGAGCGGATGCGCGCCCAGCCCGACGAGGCGTTCTACCGCGAACGGGCGACGCATACCCTTGTCAATGACGGCGCGTTGTCGTCGCTTCAGGCGGCGGCCGACGCGTTGATCCGACGGATCGGGGAGGGACAGCTATGAGCACTTCGACACGGCGTACCTCGTCGTCGAGGCGACGGAGGAAAAAGCGGCCGTTGCCGCCGTTGTATATTGTCAGCGTCCTCGTACTGGTGACGGCGATCGTGTTCGCCCTGTTCGGGATGCAAAAAAGCTATGATCATTACCTGCGCTCCTCGTTTGAGCTGGAGCATTACGATACCGTTATGCAGGCGGCGGAGGATTTCGGGGTATCGCCGTCGCTGATCTACGGTGTGATCCGCACCGAAAGCGGTTTTGATGAGCGGGCGCATTCCCACGCGGACGCGATGGGACTGATGCAGGTGACCGAAACGACGCTGGAATGGCTTCACCTGCGGTCGGACGAATTCGACAGCGTGACGGTCGATCAGCTGTACGATCCCGTGATCAACATCCGTTGCGGCGTGTATACGCTGCACCTGCTGACGGAGCGGTATGAGGTGCGGGATACGGTGATTGCCGCCTACAACGCGGGACTCGGTAACGTGGACAGCTGGCTTCTCGATCCCGCGTATTCGTCGGACGGCCGCACGCTCCATACGATTCCGTATCCCGAAACACGCGATTATGTCGGGCGGGTGAATACCGCACGCCTGATTTATGAAAACTATTATCATCTAGCGTAACAGGACATATCCGAATCTGTTTTTTGACAGGATAGGATACCGACCTGCTACGTCATGCTCACTCAGAATACGACAGTATTCTTCGTTCGCCTTCCTTGCATCTCGATACCCTATCCTGCCAAAAAATCTCCGACCGCTGTATTCGGATGTTTTGGCTTTTACAAGGCAGACGACGACGCAAGGCTGACGCCTTGCAAGGAGGATAACG
>JAFQMR010000177.1 GCA_017396175.1 Clostridia bacterium | reverse complement strand
TCCCCTGCTACAGGGTGACCGAGGTAAGACATATGTACGCGGATCTGATGAGTACGGCCCGTTTCCAGCTGTACCTCGACGTGGTCATATCCGTTATACGAGCGCAATACACGGTAATGCGATACCGCATGCTTGGAATTGGTCGGGACCACTGCCATTTTCAACCGTTGTGTCGGATGGCGTCCGATCGGCGCCTCAACCGTTCCTTCCGCTGCTTTCAGGTGTCCCGTCACAACCGTTTCATACCGACGCAAAAAGGAATGCTCTTTAATCTGCTCGGCAAGCCCTTTGTGCGCCGCATCGGTTTTCGCCACCATCAGCAGACCGCTTGTATCCTTATCGATACGGTGAACGATTCCCGGACGCATCACGCCGTTAATTCCGGAAAGAGAGTCCCCGCAATGATACAGCAACGCGTTTACAAGTGTGCCGTCAGCATGCCCCGCCGCAGGATGCACCACCATTCCCTTCGGTTTATTCACCACGAGAAGGTGCGCATCCTCATAATAAATATCCAGCGGTATGTTCTGCGGCTCCAGCTCATACGGCCGTGCCTCGGGCACGGCTACCGTTATAATATCCTGCTCATCTACAAGGTGCTTTTTTACCGCCGACTTGCCGTTGACGGTCACAAAGCCTTCCGTCAGCCATTGTTGCGCCTGTGAGCGGCTGATCGGAAGCTCTGTCGCCAAAAAGCTGTCAAGCCTCATCCCCGCCGTCTCCGCCGACGGTCTGATCATCATCGTTTCCAGAGGTCAGCACCTCATCCTTCTGTTTAGAGTCGTCTTTCGACTCGGAATGATCCGAATACAAAAATACAAAATAGATAAACAAGGTGATTGAACCGATTACAATGAAGCAATCCGCCACGTTGAAGATCGGAAAATCGATAAAATCAAATTTCAGAAAATCAACCACATACCCGTGAACAAAGCGGTCGATCAGGTTGCCGATCCCGCCCGCAAACACCAATACACCGCCGATATTCGCCATACGGTGACGGCGGAAACGGCCGCTGAGTAAGACGATCAAAACACCGGCCAGCATAACCGAGGTCAGCCCTGTCAGAAGCCACCATTGTCCGTCAAACAGATTCCACGCCGCACCGGTATTCACGGTATATTTCAGACTGAAAACACCGTCCCAGATCACGACGGGGCCACCCGTCTGCAAAAACGTCATTGCCAGCCATTTTGTCAGCTGATCCACACCGACCAACGCCGCAGAGATCAACAGAATCGCCATCTGCAACATGCGTTTATCCTCCTTATGCAAAAACCACAGCCGCCACCGCCTTTTCAAGCGGCACGGCGGCTGTGAAGCGCATTATTTCAGAATTGCGGCACAACGTGCACACAGCTCGGGATGCTCCGCATCCGAGCCGACCGTATCCGTGTAGCTCCAGCAACGGCAGCACTTTTCGCCGTCCGCGTGAGCAACCGTTACCGACAGGCCTTCAAGCTCACCGCTGAAATCGCCGTTTCCTTCCGTATTCAGTTCCACCTTCGAAACAATGAACACCTCGGGAAGCATCGCCTGTACATCCGCCAGGAACTCCGCCGTCTCGCCCTGAGCAAACAGCGTCACCTTGGCATCCAGCGATTTACCGATCAGCTTCGAGGTACGGGCAAGCTCCAGCGCCTTCTGTACATCCTCACGGATCGCATGAATACGATCCCAGCGCGCCATAAAGCCGTCATCCACCGCCGTCATCGTTTCGACACGCGGCAGCTCATTAAAGACGACCGCACGGGCATCGTCCTCTTCGGTATGCGGCAGGAAGCCCCAGATCTCCTCAGCGGTAAATGCCAGAATCGGAGCAAGCATACGCGTCAGCGCATTCAGAATACGATAAATCGTCGTCTGTGCGGCACGGCGGGATACGCCGTCTGCCTTTTCGACATACAAACGATCCTTAAGAACATCGAGATAGAAGTTGGACATATCGACAACGCAGAAGTTGTGCATCTTATGAAGCGCATCATGGAAAGCATAGCTTTCGTAAGCCGCCGTCACCTGCTCGTTCAGCTGTGTCAGTCGCATCAACGCCCAGCGATCGATCTCTAACAGATCCTCGTCAGCCACCGCATCGGCATTGGGATCAAAATCGTGAATGTTACCGAGGATGAAGCGTGCCGTGTTACGGATCTTTCGATAGGACTCGGACAGCTGCTTGAGGATATCCTTCGACAGGTGGGCATCCACCGTATAGTCGAGCGACGCAACCCACAAACGCAGAATATCCGCGCCGTATTGGTCAATAACCTCGGACGGAGAAATCGCGTTACCCGCCGATTTATGCATCGCTTTGCCTTCACCGTCAACAACCCAGCCGTGCGTCAGCACCGAACGGTACGGCGCTTCACCCGTACAAGCCACAGCCGTCAAAAGTGAGCTCTGGAACCAACCGCGATACTGGTCGCCGCCTTCCATATACATATCAGCAGGCCATTTCAGATACGGACGCTCCTTCAGCACCGCCGCATGCGACGAGCCCGAGTCAAACCACACGTCCATAATATCCTTTTCCTTACGGAATTCGTGACCGCCGCAATGCGGGCAGGTCGCGCCTTCGGGAAGGATTTCCGCCGCCGTGTGCGTATACCACGCATTGGAGCCTTCCTTGCGGAAGAGGTCGGAAACCGCCTGGATAAACTCACGATCGATCACCGGCTTACCGCAATCCTCACAGTAGAACACAGGGATCGGCACGCCCCACAGGCGCTGACGCGAGATGCACCAGTCGGCGCGGTCGCTGACCATCGACGCAATGCGGTTTTCACCCCAGCCGGGCATCCACTTGATACCGGCGATCTGCTCAAGCGTCTCCTTCTTAAAGCTGTCCACAGAGCAGAACCATTGATCGGTTGCGCGGAACAGCACGGGCTTCTTACAACGCCAGCAGTGCGGATATTGGTGAATGATCTTTTGCATTGCAAACAGCGAGCCGTTCTTTTCAAGCTCAACAGCGATCGCCTTGTTCGCATCATCCGTCTTCATACCGGCACAGATCGCGCCCGCCTCTTCCGTCATCATACCCTGATTATCCACCGGCACGATCACAGGAATTTCGGGATACTTCTTGCAGACTTCAAAGTCTTCCACGCCGTGACCGGGCGCCGTATGGACGCAACCGGTACCGCTTTCCAGCGTGACATGATCACCGACGATCACAAGCGAACGACGGTCAAGGAACGGATGCTGAACGGTAATATACTCAAGCTCTGCGCCCTTGAATTCCGCCACGACCTCGTAGTCGGCAATCCCGGCCTGCGCCATAGCCGCTGCACTGAGTGCGTCCGCCATCACATAGTATTCATCGCCCGCCTTGATCAGCTGATAAGTGAAATCGGGGCCGAGGCAAATCGCCACGTTGGCGGGAAGCGTCCATGTAGTGGTCGTCCAGATCACAAAGCGAACCTTCGACGGATCAACACCCTTAGCGGCAAACACGCCCTTGTCGTCCGTAACGGCAAATTTCACATAAATGGAATAGCAAGGATCCTCGCCGTATTCGATTTCCGCTTCCGCCAGCGCTGTCTGGCAATCCGCACACCAATATACGGGCTTGAGTCCCTTATAGATGTAGCCGTTCTTGTACATCTCACCGAAAACCTTTACCTCTCTCGCCTCAAAGGAGGGCTTCATGGTAAGGTAGGGATGCTCCCAATCCGCAAGTACGCCGAGACGCTTGAATTGTGCCATCTGGATGTCAACGAAGTTCTGTGCAAACTCATGACAACGGCGGCGGAATTCGGGTACGGACAGCTTCTTTCTGTCCATCTTTGTCTTCTTGATGATCGCAGACTCGATAGGCATTCCGTGGTTATCCCAGCCGGGTACATAGGGGGTATAGTGCCCCGTCATTGCCTTGGACTTGATGATAAAGTCCTTGAGTATCTTGTTCATTGCGGTTCCCATGTGGATGTTTCCGTTAGAGAAGGGAGGTCCGTCATGTAGAACGAATGAGGGCTTGCCCTCGTTTCTCTCGAGAAGCTTCTCGTAGATCTTGTTTTCTTCTGTTGCCTTCTGCATATCGGGCTCTCTCTGAGGCAGATTTGCTCTCATTGAAAAGTCGGTTTTGGGAAGGTTCAGGGTGCTTGTGTAATCAACTGCCATTTTACTGTATCTCCTTAAAAGCTGAGTAGCTGTTTTTTATTCTTTTATTATCCTTATGTA
>JAFQMR010000176.1 GCA_017396175.1 Clostridia bacterium | reverse complement strand
GTGTCTGTCATACTCTCTCGGACTCCCTTCGATTGATGGTTGCTTATTGCATTCTTATGTGGATACGCGGACAAATAGAAACAAATCGGCGGCTTTCTTGCGGGATACAATCATTCTATACAGGCAGGTAAGAAGGTTGTTGTAAAAAATAGACAAATTTATTTATTATCGATAATTTTTCTTCTAAGAAAATAGACAAAACACTTGCTTTTTTACAGAAGTATGATACAATGAAATATGAGGAAATGTGGAGTATTATCGTTTTATACTCTTTGCGAAAGGTGTGACGATGTATATGGCACAACAACCATCCCCGTATCACTACAAGGGCCTTGATTGTCGCGCGTACCTGCATCTCGGCTGTCATAAGCTGAGCGAACACGACTTCGTGTTCCGCGTGTGGGCGCCCAATGCGCGATCGGTCTCCGTTGTCGGCAATTTCAACAACTGGGATCCCCGCCGCGATCCTATGACACGCCGTCAGGACGGCGTGTGGGAGGCGACGGTCGGCAAGGTCAACGAGTACGACGCCTACAAATTCTGGGTGTGTACGCACGACGGTACCGAGCTGATGAAGGCGGACCCGTACGGAGCGCATAGCGAGACGCGTCCCGATACGGCCTCGAAGGTGTATACCTTCGACTACGAATGGGGCGACCAGAAATGGATCGACGACAAAAACAAGCGGTCTATTTATGATTGTCCTGTGAATATTTATGAAGTACATGCCGGCTCTTGGCGTCGGTACGAGGACGGCAATACGTTCGAGTATGACAAGCTGGCGGAAGAGCTGATCCCCTATGTCAAGGAGATGGGCTACACCCATATCGAGATGCTGCCGTTGTCGGAATATCCGTATGACGGTTCATGGGGCTATCAGGTGACGGGCTACTATGCGCCCACCTCGCGCTACGGTTCACCCGAGCAGTTTATGCGTTTTGTGGACCGTTGCCATCAGGCGGGTATCGGTGTCATTATGGATTGGGTGCCCGCGCACTTCCCGCGCGATGCGGCGGGCTTGTTCCGCTTTGACGGTACGCCCTGCTACGAGTATGCCGATCCGCGCAAGGGCGAGCACAAGGAATGGGGCACCTGTGTCTTCGATTACGGACGCGATGAGGTGCGCAGCTTCCTGATCTCCAACGCGATGTATTGGTTTGATCGCTTCCATATTGACGGCCTGCGCGTGGACGCGGTTGCTTCGATGCTCTATCTCGATTACAACCGTGAGCACGGCCAGTGGATCGCCAATAAATACGGCGGCAAGGAAAATCTCGAAGCGGTGGATTTCCTGCGTACGCTCAACGAAGCGGTGTTTGCCGTTTACCCGCAGGCGATGATGATCGCCGAGGAATCGACGGCATGGCCGATGGTGTCCCGCCCGACGGGCGACGGCGGTCTCGGCTTCAACTACAAATGGAATATGGGCTGGATGAACGATATGCTCCGCTATATGTCGCTGGATCCGTTGTTCCGCAAGGACAACCACGACAGTCTGACGTTCTCGTTCTTCTATGCCTTCTCCGAAAACTTTGTGTTGCCCATCTCGCACGACGAGGTGGTCCACGGCAAGGGCTCGCTTATCAATAAGATGCCCGGAAACTATGAGGATAAGTTTGCGGAGGTCCGTACCTTCCTCGGCTATATGATGGCGCACCCCGGCAAGAAGCTGTTGTTTATGGGCAGTGAATTTGCCCAGTTCAAGGAGTGGGATTATCAGTCGGAGCTTGACTGGTTGCTTCTGCAATACGATGCACACCGCCGGTTCCACGGCTTCACCAAAGCTCTCAACCACTTCTATCTTGAAAATCCGACGCTGTGGGAGAACGACTTCTCGTGGGAAGGCTTCTCCTGGATCGCGCACGATGACTACACGCAGAGCATCATCGTGTTCCGACGGATCGACCGCAAGGGCAAGGAGACCATTGTCCTTTGCAACTTCAATCCCGTCAAGCGCGAGTATTATCGCATCGGTGTGCCGACCTACGGTATCTACAAAGAGGCCTTTACGACCGATGCTGTCGAGTTCGGCGGCACGGGCGTTGTCAACGGAAGTAAAGAGACCGATCTCGAGCCGATGCACGGCTTCAAGCAGTCGCTTGAGTTGACCGTGCCGCCGCTGTCGGTGCTGTACATTCAGTTGGAAAAGGAAAAGAAGCCTGTTGTCCGTAAACGTGCGGCGACTCGCAAAACCAAGAAATAAAACCGAAAGGGGATTACATTATGTTTCGTAAACAGGAATGCGTGGCGATGCTGCTTGCGGGCGGACAGGGAAGCCGTCTCTATGCGCTGACACGCAATATCGCCAAGCCCGCCGTCCCGTACGGCGGCAAGTACCGCATCATCGATTTCCCGCTGTCCAACTGCATCAACTCGGGCATTGAGACGGTGGGCGTCCTGACGCAGTACCAACCGCTTGAGCTGAGCGATTACATCGGCTCGGGTATGCCGTGGGATCTTGACCGCAGTCAGGCGGGCGTTCACGTCCTGCCGCCGTATCAGCGCAACAAGGGTGCCGATTGGTATAAGGGTACCGCCAACGCGATCTACCAGAACATCGCGTTTATCGAGCGCTATGATCCCGAGTATGTGCTTGTTCTGTCGGGCGACCATATTTATAAAATGGATTATTCGAAGATGATCGAGGCGCATAAGGAAAAGAACGCCGACTGCACCATCGCCGTCATCGAGGTGGAGATGGAGGAGGCAAGCCGCTTCGGTATCCTCAACACCAATCCCGACGGTTCGATCTACGAGTTTGACGAGAAGCCTGCCGTTCCGAAGAGCAATCTGGCGTCGATGGGCATTTACGTTTTTAACTGGAAGAAGATGCGCAAGTACCTCATCGAGGACGAGCAGAACCCCGATTCCGAAAACGACTTCGGTAAAAACGTTCTGCCCGCGATGCTCAATGCGGGCGAGCGTATGTTTGCGTATCGCTTCGAAGGCTACTGGAAGGATGTCGGCACCATCGACAGCCTGTGGGAAGCCAATATGGATATCCTGAACCCGAAGGTTCCGCTGGATCTGTCCGACCGCGAGTGGCGTATCTATTCCCGCAATGCGGGCCTGCCGCCTCACTATGTCGCGGATTCCGCGAAGGTGCAGAACAGCTCCATTTCGGAAGGCTGTAATGTGTACGGTGAGGTGGAATTCTCGGTGCTGTTCCCCGGCGTCACGGTGGAAGAGGGTGCGATCGTTTACGATTCGATCCTGATGCCCGGTGCGCACGTCGGTAAGGGTGCGAAGGTGCAATACGCCATTGTGGCGGAGAACGTCGAGATCGGCGAGAATGCCGTCGTCGGCGAGCGCCCCGAGGATGTGTCGGATCTGAAGGATTGGGGCGTCGCGGTTGTCGCCCAGGACGTCAAAGTGTATCCCGGCGCGACGGTCAAGGCGAAGGCCATGATCGATGCCGATGTGAAAGGAGATGAGTGATCATGCGTAAAACCAATGTGCTTGGCTTGATCTTCCCGAATATGCATGATGAGGCGCTCAGAGATCTGACCGCGATCCGTGCGTTCGGTTCGGTGCCGTTTGCGGGCCGCTATCGTCTGATCGACTTCCCGCTCTCCAATATGGTCAACGCGGGTGTGTCGAAGGTTGGTGTGGTTACCAAGAGCAACTATCAGTCGCTGATGGATCACCTCGGCTCCGGTAAGGCGTGGGATCTGTCCCGTAAGAACGAGGGCCTTTATATTCTGCCGCCCTTCGGTGCGACCGACGAGAGCTATTCCGGCCGTGTGGCGAGCCTCGCGGGTATGGAAGCGTTCTTCGCCAACTCCAAAGAAGACTACGTCGTGATGTCCGACTGCCACGTGGTCGGCAACATTGATTACGGCAAGCTCATCAAGGCGCACACGGCGACGGGTGCGGACATCACCGTCGGCTACATCCGCGGCGAGCTGCCGCGCCTTGACAACCTGATGGTTCTGCAGGCGGACAACGACGGTCGCGTGACCGATATCACCATCGAGAACGGCGGCGAGGGTGAAGGCAACTTCGGCATCGGCCTGTACGTTCTGCGCAAGGATCTGCTTGTTCAGCTGGTCCGCAACGCGGTCAGCCGCAACCAGACGCATTTCGAGCGTGATATTCTCCAGCGCTACGTTGCCGATCTGAATATTCAGGGCTACGAAGTGACGGAGCAGGCGCTCGTGATCTCGTCGCTCGCTTCCTACTATGCCGCCAATATGGCGATGCTGGACGGCGAGAAGCGCGGAAAGCTGTTCCTGAACGAACGTCAGATCTACACGAAGGTGCGCGATTGCTGCCCCGCGATGTACGGTCTTGAGTCCAACGTCTCCAATTCGCTCGTCGCGGACGGTGCGATCATCAACGGCACGGTCAAGAATTCCATCATTTTCCGCAACGTCCGCATCGAGGAAGGCGCGGAGCTGGAGGATTGCATTGTGATGCAGGGTGCCGTGGTGTTCGGCGGCACGAAGCTCGGCAGTGTGGTTCTGGATAAGGACGTGGTCGTGAAGGAGTCCCGCACGCTTCAGGGCTATGCGAGCTTCCCGATCTATATCGATAAGAAGTCGATCGTGTAATCGATCGGTTGAAAGGAGTCACACTATGAAGGTATTATATGCAGCCAGCGAAGCGTTGCCTTTTGCGGCATCGGGCGGTCTGGCGGACGTGGCGGGGTCGTTGCCCCGTGCGATGCGTCAGCGTCTGATCGGTTGCCGTGTGGTGATGCCGCTGTATGATTGCGTTCCGCAGGAGCTGCGCGAGAAGATGACGTTTCTGTGCAGCCTGTCGGTTCCCGTTGCTTGGCGCCGTCAGTATTGCGGCGTGTTCGAGGCAAAGCTCGACGGCGTGATCTATTATCTGATCGACAACCAGTATTACTTCAAGCGCGAGGGACTCTATGGTCACTATGACGATGCAGAGCGCTTTGCGTTCTTCTCCCGTGCGGTGCTGGAGATCCTCAAGTACATCGATTTCAAACCCGATATTCTGCATTCGAACGACTGGCAGACGGCACTGGTGCCGATCTACTACAACCTGTTCTATGCGAATCAACCGGGCTATGAGAACATCAAAACGGTGTTCACCATCCATAACATCCAGTATCAGGGCCAATACGGTCTTGAGATTATGGAGGATGTGTTCGGTCTGCCGCGTTGGGCGTCGTCCATCGTGGAGCAGGACGGCTGCATCAACCTGATGAAGGGCGCGATCGAGTCGGCGCATCGCGTCAACACGGTCAGCCCGACCTATGCACAGGAGATCCTTGATCCGTGGTTCTCGCACCATATGGACAACATTCTCAAGGCGCGCCAGTGGAAGCTGTCGGGTATCCTCAACGGCATCGATACCGTCGGCTACGATCCTGCGACCGATAAGAATTTGTTCGCGAACTACAGCGTGGACGATATGAAGGGCAAGGCGATCAACAAGAAGGCTCTGCAGGAGCGTCTGTGTCTGCCTGTCCGCGCAGATGTCCCGATGATCTCGATGGTCACGCGTCTTGTGTCGCATAAGGGCCTTGACCTGGTGCAATACGTGATGAACCGTCTGCTTCAGGAGGATGTTCAGATGGTCGTTCTCGGCTCGGGTGACTGGGTGTATGAGAACTTTTTCCGTGAGATGCAACAGAACTATCCTGATAAGTTCTGCTATTGCTCGGGCTTTGTGCCGGAGCTGGCGCGTAAGATCTACGCAGGCTCGGATATCTTCCTGATGCCCTCGAAGAGTGAACCCTGCGGCCTGTCCCAGATGGTGGCGAGCCGCTACGGCACCTTGCCTGTCGTGCGTGCGACGGGCGGCCTGAAGGACAGCATCATCGACTGCGGCGATGAAAACGGCTTCGGCTTCACCTTCCAATCCTACAACGCAGACGATATGTACGGTGCGATCTGCCGTGCGCTCGGCGCGTATGCCAACAAGGAGGATTGGCCGATCCTTGTCCGTCGTGCGATGGAGGAGGACTTCAGCTGGGGACGTTCGGCAAACGAATATATCCGTTTGTACCGCGCATTGCTTAAGGGCTGATTTATGTGATCAAAACGAGGGGATCTGCGATTCCCTCGTTTTTCACGTTCCGATTATGATTTATTTACAGGGCTATCACACAATTTTCACACAACTTGCGTAAAGTGGATTTCAAAGACAGGAGGTGCGGTATGGCAAAGGGCTTGACCTTTCAGCGGTCGGAGAAAAAATACCTGTTGACCGATGAACAATACCGCGCCCTGCGTGCGGTGCTTGACCGTCGGATGGAGCCGGATAAATACGGTCGTTATACCGTGTGTAATCTGTATTTTGATACAAAGGATAACGACCTGATCCGTCGTTCGATTGAAAAACCGCGCTACAAAGAGAAAATGCGTCTGCGCTCCTACGGCACGGTCGGCGAGGACGACAAGGTGTTTTTGGAGATCAAAAAGAAATACAAGGGTGTGGTGTTCAAGCGCCGCATCGTCCTTCCTTACAAAGAGGCGAAGGCCTATCTGTTCGACGGCGTGCCGCCGAGCGAACAGGGACAGATTTTCAGGGAGATCGATTATTTTATCCGCTTTTACGATTGCGCGCCGAAGCTGTTTTTGTCCTATGACCGTGAGGCGTTCAGCGGTCGCGGGGAGGATAAGGGGCTCCGCATTACGTTTGACCGCAACATCCGCAGTCGGCGGGACAGGCTCGACCTGTCGATCCCGCCCGACGGCGTAACGTTGCTCGACGACGATCAATGGCTGATGGAGATCAAAGCGCCGCTGTCGATGCCGTTATGGCTTACTGCCTTGCTGACCGAGCTGAAGATCTATCCGAATTCGTTTTCGAAGTACGGCAAGGTCTACGCCAAGGAACAGCTGTTTACCGATGAAGAGGAGATGGAACCGTGTTTACCAGTATTTTAAATTTCGATCCCATTACGGGACAGGTACAGGCAATGACCAATGAACAAATGCTCGCATGTGTCGGAACGGCCGTAGGACTCGGTCTTCTTGTGGCAATCGCCTACTGGCTCGGCGGTCGTGTTTCGAAGCCGCTTGCCGTATCGTTGATCGTACTGCCCGTGATCGTGCAGACCGTCATTATGATGGTCAACGGTAACGTCGGCGCCGGTGTCGCGGTGATGGGCGCTTTCAGCCTGGTCCGCTTCCGTTCGGTGCCCGGCAGTGCCCGCGAGATCAGCTTCATCTTTCTTGCGATGGCGGTCGGTTTGGCGACCGCGATGGGCTTCCTCGGCTTTGCGGCGCTGATCACCGTGGTGGTCGGGGCTTTGCTGGTGGCGTTCAGCAAGCTCCCCTCGGGTTTCGGACAGACGAACGAGAAGCTGCTTCGTGTCGTGATGCCCGAGGACCTCGATTACAGCGGCGTGTTTGACGATATCTTCCGTGACTATACGAAATCCTGTGTGGTGGAAAAGGTCAAGACCACCAATCTCGGCAGTATGTTTGAGGTGAGCTATATTATTGTCCTCAAGGATCCGAAGCAGGAAAAGGCGATGATCGATGCGATCCGTTGCCGCAACGGAAACCTGACGATCATCTGCTCACGGTACACGGCGCCGAACGATCAACTGTAAAGAAGGAATTCCCTGTGAAAAAAGCGATTTCTCTGGCGGTCGGCGTCATGCTGACCGCCGTCTTACTCACATCGTGCGGTAACGACACAACGCCGTCGGAACCGCTTGATGACACAACGGTCACAACGGTTCCTTCGGTGACCGATCCGACGCCGACAGTGCCGCTGAGCAGTATGTGGCAGGCAGACGATACGACTCCTGCGGATACAAGCGGTGCGACCGTCATCCGTCTGGCGGATGGTGATACGGCGATCAACGGCGAGGGCGCGGAGGCTTCCTCCGCGGGAGTCACCGTCACAAAGGGCGGTGTCTACGTCGTGAGCGGTCAGTTGACCGACGGACAGCTCCGTGTAGACGTAAACGACGGACAGACGGTGTATATGGTGCTGGACGGCGTGACGGTCCACAGCAACCAAACGGCGCCTCTCTTTGTGCGCCGTGCGGAGAAAGTCGTTATCACGCTGGCAGACGGCTCGGAAAACCGTTTCAGCGACAGTGCGGAGGCTGTGTTTGAGGATGCCGAAAACGAGGAACCGAGCGGTGCGGTGTTTTCCAAATCCGATCTGACGATCAACGGAAACGGCTCTCTTACGGTCGAAGCCGCCTTCCGCGACGGTATTGTATCGCGTGACGGCTTGAAGATCGCGGGCGGCAAGCTTGCTGTCACAGCGGCGGATGACGCGCTGATGGGACGCGATTATGTGCTTGTCGGCGGCGGTGATCTGACGCTTCGTGCGGCAGGTGACGGCATCAAGAGTACGAACAATGCCTCGGCGGAGGTCGGCTTTGTGGAAATCAGCGGCGGCACGCTGACGGTGGAAAGCGAAAAGGACGGCGTGCAGGCAGAGAGCTCTCTTTCGGTGTCGGACGGCATGTTGAAGGTCGTCAGCGGCGGCGGAAGTCAAAAGGGTACAGCAAACGATCGGTTTGATTATATGTTCGGTATGAACAGCATGGATAGCAGCTCGACAGGCAAGGCACTCAAAGCAGGGACGCAGCTGGCGATCAGCGGCGGTACATTGACACTGGATGCCGCTGACGATGCGCTTCACAGCAACGATACCTTGATCGTCAGCGGTGGTGCGGTCACCGCGTCGGCAGGGGACGACGGTGTTCACGCCGATACGGCGCTTACCGTTTCGGGCGGCTCGCTTGAGATCCTCACCTGCTATGAAGGCTTGGAAGCGGCAACCATCACCGTCGAGGGTGGCAATACGCGTATTACCGCATCGGATGACGGCGTAAACGCCTCATGCGGAAGCAGTGACACCACGGGTGATTACGGACCGATGGGCGGACGAGGCGGTATGGGCGGCGATCCCTTTGCCTCGGACGATTCGAAGTTTTATATCCGCGGAGGCAAGCTGTTTGTGGATGCCGAAGGGGACGGACTTGATTCCAACGGCTCGATTTCGATGACGGGCGGCGAGGTGACGGTGATCGGTCCCTCCAACAGCGGCAACGGTACGTTTGATTTTGCGTCGTCGTTTGATATTACGGGCGGCTCACTGATCGCCATCGGCAGCAGCGGTATGGCGCAGACGCCGACATCGGATACGCTGTGCAGTATTGTGTGGGGCGGCTGTACCTTGCAGACGGGCGAGAGCTTCTCGGTCACGGCCGAGGACGGTACGGTGATCGCCTCGGTGGAGTCGACACGCACGGCCAATTGGGCCTATGTGCTGTCTCCCGCACTGAAAGAGGGAGAAAGCTACACGCTGACAGACGGCTACGAGAGCCGCACGATCACGCATACGGGCGGTATGTATCAGATCGGTTACGGCGGCCAGATGGGTGGCCAGATGGGTGGCGGAGGCCCGATGGGCGGTCACGGCGGCATGGGCCGCCCCGGTGGATTTTTTTGAAATGAAAACAGGAAGGCTCGAGCGATCCGAGGATCGTTCGAGCCTTTTTTATAAAGCTTCTTTATAACTCACCTTGACCGAAAAGAGACGGTCTGCGTGATTGACGCTCAAGGTGCCGCCTGTGGATTGCACCAGCTGACTGACTTTGTCAAGTCCGATCCCCTGATGCTCGCCGCCCTTGGTTGTGTGACGCTGCCCGGAAAGGATCTGCTTCAGATCCAGCTGTTCATACGGGTTCTGGATACACAGCGTATGCTCACAGGTATCGCCGACGGTGTCACAGGTAAGCACAACGCGGATCCAACGCTTTCCGCTGAGCTCCGACGCACCGTCAAAGGCGTTGTCCAGCAGGTTTTCAAAGATCTCAACAAGCTGATAGTTTTTGACGGGGAAATGCGGAAGGACGGGAGATGCGTCCACAATAAACTCGATCCCTGCGTCCTTCGCTTGGGTACGTCGCCCGTAGAGGAGGGCGCGGAAGGTGGGATCTCCCAGATGCAACAGCATTTCATCCTGTTCGGAATGGCTCAGAAGCTCAGCGCAATAGGCATCCACCTGTGACTGCAACTCCGCTGTCGTACCGTCGGCGGTATGAACGGCGACCAGGCTTTGGAGATGACGGATATGCTTATGAAAATCGTGCATACTCTTTTTGGTGTCGTCCAGAATGGCGTTCATATCGTCGATGCGGGCGGAGGTTTCGCGGAGCTGACGCTTGCGGTCGGCGTTGCGGATCGCCACCAAAAACAGCACCACGAATAACAACGCCAAAAAGATAAGGGCGGGCAAATAAAGCAAAAGCAGACTGAGGGAGTAAAGATACAGCTCGTAGCTGTAGAGGGTAAAGACATACGGGAGGGGAACGGCGATGAATTGCAGCCCGAGCAACACAAGAAACAGAATGTGCGTTCCTTTAGGGTGCTTCTGATAATGCTGCTTCAGCTTTAACAGGCGGGCAAGTCCCCAAAAAACGAAGCACAATGCGAGCGCGACTACGGTGTTGTATTGCAGGCGGGCGGTCATCACGCCTAATTCCGTGCTCGTGAAAAAGGCGTTGGCAAAATTAAGGGCAAATTGGTATACCACATAGGTGACGGCTGCTTGTCCGCAGGTTGCGAGGAGCCGCGGAGGACGGTTTGCAAACCACAGAGCCACGCCGATACAAAGCAGATCCTCGGCCAATTCTGCATAGAGGAGCAGAAACCCCTCCCATCCCGATACGGCCGCGGAGAGCAGTTCGTTCAGATAATACCGCCACCACAGAGCGGTGAGAAGGTTTTTCAAGATCGTAACACCCAAAAACCGTAAGGCGACACCGAGGCGCGTGTTGCGCGGAGTGCCCGAGGGCAAAACCCATTGCAGGATAAAGCTGAGAGTCAGAAGCTCTGCCAGCGACGGGATCAGCTGTGTCCAAGAGGTGATCATAGTGTTGAAGACTCCTTTACGGGTAAAAATTCTTCGAGATGGCGGCGGTATCGATTGCCGACGGGCTTTGGGACGTTGTCGCGGAACAGCCATACCTCACCGCTGTTTTTGTTCAGATCGATGGAGCGGATCTGTTCCACATTGATGATGACACTGCGATAGATCTGCCGAAGCTCGGTGTATTCGCCTTCCTCGATCTGAGCAAGCAGCTCCTGCAGGACGCCGTGCGGCACCGAAAACCGAAGCGCTTGTCCGTCGATGTATTGCACCGCGAGCTCGCCTTTTTCCAAGGCGATGAAGCTGACTCTGTGCGCTTCGATCTCCACGGAGACACCGTGCTTTGTCGATACGGTCAACGGGGCGTGACGGTAGGCGCTCTGTATGTAGCGGTCGATCCCCAGCAGTAAGCCGACCTTCGCGATCAACGCATCGGCGGTAAAAGGCTTCGGCAAAAAGGCACTGTGTGCCACCGAGGACAGAAGATGGCGGGAATAGTGCGAATAGGTGCTGATGAAGAGGATCGGCGTGCGGGCATAACGCGGTATACAGCGGATATCCCGCGCCAGCGAAATGCCCGTTGTGCGCTCTTCGGACAGCTCAATGTCCAGAATAAACAGATCGATATCCGTGCTGTTCAGGAGTCTGTCGGCGTGACGGATATCCTCCGCAGGAAGAATGCTGACCGATAACGCCTTTTTGAGTGCAATAAGCGGCTCTTGAAGCTCCTGAATATGATCGTCAAGACAAAGAATTGTATACGACATAGCGGTTCCACCTCAAGTTACAGCAGAATGCCGTTTGACATCTCGTGATACAAACGGTAGGCCTGTTCAATACCGTAATAGATCGGCAGGAACGATACCAGCATGATCAGCACGTCGATCAGCAGACCTTTCACGGAAAAGTTGGCTTTGCGGGCGGTAATGTACAGAACGGC
>JAFQMR010000018.1 GCA_017396175.1 Clostridia bacterium | reverse complement strand
ATTCCGCTTTTTCTTTGCCGAAAACGCGGGTAGTGATGTCGGTGACAGTGCACACGCCGTCCGTGCCGTAGACGACCGTGTCGTTGACGGAAAACATCGATATCCATCCTTTCCGATAGGGTTCCATAGCAGTATAGCATATTTGAGGCTGTTTTTCACGTGGGCAAACCTCACAAATCGAGGGTACCGCTTATGCGCGAAAACGCCTGTTTTCCGTGTCGGGCAGGGTTTGCAGAAACAGGATACACAGCAGCATCAAGGCGAGAAGGGCCGTGGCGCTGACGGCGGTGTTTCCTTCGTGAAACGCGGACAGAGACGCCAAAGCGGCCACCGCCGCATTGGGCGGCGGGAACCACCGAAACAGCAGAAAGGACAGCGTGCCGCCGAGCAAGGCGTGCAACAGGCGTGCACGAAGAAACCTGCGGTCAAGCAGGTGAAAGCGGGAGGTGACGGCGGCAATTTGTCCGTGCACGGCCAGTCCCCCGAAGCCGAGCATCGCCCCGATCAGAAACGGAGCAAGCTCCCCTGCCGATGCCGCTTCGAGACAGCCGGTGCTCACCTCCAGTACACCGCTGAACAGGCATCGCCACAGGGAGTGGGGCGGCAATGTACACAACGCATCAAACAGGGACAACCCCGTGCTTGCGAGAAGCACAAAAGAGCACATCGACAGCAGGCTTTCGGTGGCGGCGTGCAGGCTGTCCTGTACGGCACTGCCGAGCGGTACGGCGGGAGACGGAAGCGATGTATGCGGCACGGCGGGAGCCCGTTCGCACAGGGAGGTGATCAAGGAGGCAGTAAGATGTGCGACCAGCAACAGCAAACCCGCCTCAACACTGCCGAGCATCCCGACACCGATGCCGCCGATCACAAAGGCAGGCCCTGCGTTGACGGCACAGCGTAAAAGCCGCCGTCCCTCCTCTACGGAGATCTCCTCACGCTGTAAAAGCCCCGCCACGGCGGCAGCTCCTGTCGGATACCCGCCGAGCATGGAGAGCAGAACGGCGGCCGCCGCCTCCCCCGAGAAGCCGAACACACGGCGCATCAGCGGCTCGAACACGCGGGAAAGGCGCTTCAGTAAACCGCTTCGGATCAGAAAGCCCGTAAGCACCAGAAACGGAAACAACGACGGAATCAGAAGCTGACCGCATACGGAAAGTCCCCGCCGTACACCGTTTCCCGCCGCTTCGGGGAAGAGGAGCAGTAAAACAAACAACGCCCCCGCCGCCGCGAGAAGCAGTCCTGTCCGCAGGCGGCGGGCGGTTATGACCGAACACCACATACCGATTCCTCCTTTCGGTCATATATACGCCTTGTCCGTCGGCATTATTCCGAAAACGGGTGCATACAGTAGAGCAAAAAGGCGGTGAGGATATGCAGGTGACGAAGCAGGCGGAGGCGCTTCTCGATCTGCCGCAGGGTGTGCTGACAGGGGAACTGCTTATGGAGGTGCGTGGCAGGCGGCAGGTGATTCTGGAGGGGGCTTGCGATCTGATCGAATACGACGAAAGCTGTGTGCGCCTGCGCGCCGAAGGGCGCGAGGTGCGGCTTTCGGGACATCGGCTGGCGATCGAAACGCTCAGTGTCGGCGGGGCATCGGTCAGCGGTCAGCTTTTGTCGATTGAATTTCTGTAAACGGGGTGAGCGGGTATGCGGTGGTGGCATCGCTGGCGTGCCGATGTGGAATTTCGCTGTGAGGGCGGGCTGTGTGAACGGTTTCTCAGTCTGCTGAAGCAGGAGGGGGTAGCGCTTTGGGATGTGAGGCTCGGGGACGGTTGCGTGACGGCGGTCTGTCGGGCGTCGGAGTATAGGAAGGTGCGTCTCCCTGCGCGGCGGACGGGCACGCGGGTACACGTTATACGCCGCCTGGGAGCCGGGTTTCGCCTGTGGGCGATCGGGCGGCGGCCGGGCCTGATAGCGGGAGCGATCTCGGCGGTGGCTGTCTATGTGATACTGGCCTCCTGTATCTGGATCATCGACATCCAAACCGAGGATCCCCGCATCCGTGCGGCGGTGGAGCGGGAGCTTGCCTCCTGCGGGATCGCCCGCGGTGTCCCTGCGAGCGAGGCGGATCTGGCGGCTGTACGGATGCGGGTGATCGCCGGGGTGGAAGAGCTTCATCAGATGTCGGTATATCTGGAGGGCTGTGCGGCGCGGGTGGATATCCGATGGCAGGAGGAGGGCGCTCCCCGTCCTGACAGCACGCCGTCGAATGTGATCGCTTCGTGTGACGGGCAGATCCTGTCGATGCGGGTGACCGACGGGCAGGCTATGGTCAAAGCGGGCGATGCCGTGGTTGCGGGAGATCTGCTTGTGTGCGGGGCGGTGGAAACGGAGCACGGCGTGCTTCTCAGCCGTGCCTCAGCGACCGTGACCGCCCGTACTACCCGTTGCTTTGAGGCGGCGGCCTCCCGCACGGAAACGGTCGAAACGGACGGACGGGTATATATTCAGCCGTCGGTGCGCCTTTTTTGGTGGTCGGTGCCGTGTTATTCGCCGTCGGCGTTTACGGAACGATTTTCGGAGCGGCAGGAGCGGTCGGATTGGCGATGGCTTGACACGCCGATGCCGATCGGTGTCGAGCAGACGGTGTATACGGAGCGCTGTCAGCGGACGGTGTCGCTTTCCGATGAACAGGTGAAGGCGGTGGCGAGAGCGCGTCTTGCGGCACAGGCGGCCGCCGTTCTCGGAACCGCCTCGGTGGAGGAGAGCACCCTTGAGGAGCGGTGGGAAGGCGATCGGTATATATTGCGGGGGCAGTATACCTGTATAGAGGATATCGCGGTGCAGACGCCGCTTCTCAGCGATTTCGAATAATGGAGCGGGCGAGCGCATATACATCGGGTGACGACCTACAGAAAGGAACGTGAGGATATGCGACGTTTTTTACCCGAAGGGTGTTTGATGCATGACCGCGACAACGCGGCAAGGATGGCGGACGAAGCGGCACTGACTGCGGCGGCTCTTCGCGAGGAGGTGCTTGAAGCGCGGGCGGTGTTGTGCGACAGCGATCACGCACTGCACGTGACGTTGCCCGCGATGGAGGGGATCATTCCGCGTTGTGACGGCGCGCTCGGCATTGAGGAGGGCGAGGTGCGGGACATTGCCCTGCTATCCCGTGTCGGTAAGCCCGTCTGCTTTACGGTATGCGGGTTGGAAACCGCTCCCGACGGCCACACGCGCGCGGTGCTGTCGCGTCGTCGTGCGCAGGAGCTGTGCCGTGCCTACTGGCGGTCTCACCGCCGTGTCGGCGATGTGGTGGAGGCGCGTGTGACGCGCCTTGAAAGCTTCGGAGCATTTTGCGATATCGGATGCGGACTGCCCGCTTTGTTGCCGATCGCATCGATGTCGGTCAGCCGTATCAGCCATCCGCGCGATCGCGTAACGGTCGGACAAACGGTGCGGTGCGTGATCACGTCGCTGGAGGAAGGGCGTATCTGCCTGTCGATGCGGGAGCTTCTCGGTACATGGGCGCAGAACGCGGCGCGGTTTTCTCAGGGGGAAACCGTACTCGGCGTGGTACGCTCGGTGGAATCCTACGGCGTGTTTGTGGAGCTGACACCGAATCTGGCGGGGCTTGCCGAACCGTTTGAGGGTGCCGCCGTCGGGCAGACGGCCACCGTGTTTGTCAAAAGCATTCTCCCCGATAAAATGAAGATCAAGCTGGTGATCATCGACGTGCAGGAAGGCGCGACGGTTCCGCCTTTGGAGTATTACGAAGAGGGCGGACATATCGACTACTGGAATTACGCGCCCGTCGGCAGCTCCCGTCGTATCGAGACGGTGTTCGGCGCTTGACAAGGGGCGTGCCCTGTACTATAATACCGTTGTTCGCAAGAGGGCGGACGGCCGGTTCGAAATCCATCCCGGCCTAAAACAAAACTAGGGAGTGTTCGTTATGAAAAATTCTACATCGGATTCGTTGCACCGTCTGACAGAGACGGGGCTGATCGCCGCTTTGTACGCCGTACTGACGCTGTGCCTGCCGATCGCCTCGTTCGGGACGGTGCAATGTCGTTTCTCGGAGATTCTGACGGTGCTTCCCGTGTTCAGCCGTCACAGCATCGGCGGCCTGACGCTCGGCTGTCTGCTCAGTAACGCCGTCGGGCTGTCGCTGGGCGCCAACGTCGCGGGGGCGTGGGATCTGCTGATCGGCAGTGTTGCCACGTTGCTGGCGGCGGTGCTCAGCTATGCCCTTCGTCGTGTGACGTGGAAGGGGCTGCCGCTTCTTGCCGTGTGGCCGCCCGTGATCGTCAACGCGGTATTGATCGGCTGGGAGCTGAATACGGTGCTGTTCGGAGGGGCTTATGAAACGTTGTGGCTGACGATGCTGCAGGTCGGACTCGGTCAGCTTCTTCCGTGTGTGGTCGGCGGCCTGCTCCTTTCGTATATGCTGAAAAAGAGCGGTTTGGAGCAAAAAATTTTCCGAAACTGCTGAAAAACCGCAAGTTCGCGCGGTTTCGCTCTTGCTTTTTTTAAAAAAGTGGGATACAATACAGGGGAAGGGCAAGCCCTTTTCCGATCTCAACGAAAGGAGATAACACGCTTATGCAGAAGATCATTCGTAAAAAGGTGTATGACACCGAAACGGCGACTGAGATCGCGCGTTCCGTGAACGGTGCGTTCGGTGATCCCGCGGGCTACGAGGAGATCCTTTATCAGGCTCCCGAAGGCCATTTCTTCCTCTATGGCGTCGGCGGCGAAGAGTCCCCCTATCCGCAGGAGAAGATCACTTGCATCGCGAAGGATAAGGCAGCGGCTTGGGCGGCTGACCACGCGTAATGTCTCAAACGGCAAACGGAAAGCCGCATTCTGCCTGGCGCGGATGCGGCGTTTTCTTTTTTTATGAGGAGTGAATACCGATGAAACTGCAATATCTCGGAACGGCGGCGGCCGAAGGCTTTCCTGCGATGTTCTGTGAATGTGAGGCGTGTGAGCGCGCCCGTGCGGCGGGCGGAAAGAACCTGCGCCTGCGTACGGGCATGATCGTCAACGATACCGTGATGATCGATTTTCCGCCCGACGTGATGACGGTGTCTCAGCATTTCGGCGTGCGCCTGTCGGCGGTGCGCGATTTGTTTGTGACGCATTCGCATCACGATCATTTTGATGCGGAGGATCTGGTGATGCGGCGAACGGGCGTATTCTGCCGTATGAAGGACGAACGCCCGATGAACGTGTTTATGAACGAAGCGGCCAAGGCGCGTCTGGACGCGCACGTCGGTAGGGAGGGGTACGATCCATACCTGAATATGACGGTGATCGAGCACTTCGGCACCTATGAATCCGAAGGCGGACTTCGCTTCACCTATCTTCCCGCCGATCACGCGCCCTACGAAAAAGCGGGCTTTTATGTGATTCGGGACGGCGAAAAGACGGCGGTGTATATGCACGACACGGGCTACCCGCCCGAGGAGTCGATGGCCTATCTTAAAACGCTGTCCATCGATTTTTTGAGTATGGACTGCACCTACGGGCCGCGGGACAACTTCCACGGTCATATGGGCATTCCCGCCAACCGCCGTGTGGTGGCGACCTTGCGTGAGGCAGGAGCGTTGAAGGCGGATGCGACCGTCGTGATCCATCACTTTACGCACAATTGCGGACTTCTCCACGAGGAGCTTGAAGCCGAGGTGGCAAAGGACGGCTTTTTGGTGTCCTTCGACGGTATGATCGTCGAACTATAAAAACAGCCCTTGAGCAGTCAATGCTCAGGGGCTGTTATACGTCTTCGGTGATACAGCTTGCCAGACGGACAAGCTCCTTGCGGGAGCGGACACCGAGCTTGCTGTAGAGATTCCGATTGTGATATTTCAGGGTGTTTTCTTTGATGGAGAGCTCCTCGAGCACCTCCTTGGTACCCTTTCCCTGAACATACAGGTCGAAGACCGCGCGTTCGGTACGCGTGAGGGAGGGGAGCTGGGCTTGCAGATCGGCGGCTCGTTGTTTCAAACTATCGTCCGGCAAAGGAGCAGAGGGCTCCTCGGGGGTGACAGAGGAGGTTGCCGCTTCGGGCGCCGGATACACCTGCGTCATCCAAAAGAGTCCGAGAAGGAACAGCTCGCTGATGATATAGGACACCGATAACAACTCGAAATGGATTTCCGCCAGCTGCTCGAGAAGCCATACGCCGATGTTGATGAACACCGCCGAGGCGAGCAACACCGAAAAGGCGGGGGATTGCCGTTGCTTTTTTCGGATAGCCTGCACGACAGCGGCGATCATGGCGGCAAAATAGGTGAACAGGTATACGGGATACACGGCGTGAAGCGGACCGTATTCCTTGATGAGTGTTGTGGAGCCGGAGACGGTGCTTAACGAGGCAGAGGTGTAGTACAGCGGTGTAAGCGTGATACAGAACATCAGAAGCCCTGCCGCCGTGAGCAAAACAGGCAGAACGCGTCGGTAGGAAAGGCGGCTGACGCGGAGGATGATCATCAGCATAGCGGGCGGTAAAAACACCGAGCCGAGATAGGCGATGCTGTTTGCCGACAGGGCGGTATCGAGCGTGGTGGCCAGAGACAACGCACAGTACCCCGTGTTGACGGTCGCAATACAGGCGAACAGGACGGGAAGACACGGTTCGCGCCGTTTGGTGAGTGCGATGCACACAAAAAGAAGAAGCCACGCGGCGACGGAGGTAACGCCGTAGATCACCGTCAGGCTGAGCGATTTGTCTCCTATGCCCGTGCATCCGCCAAACAGGCATAGGATGCAAAGTAACAGGCCGAGAAGTCCGGCTTTTCGAAGCACCGTCATCGCGCCCTCCTTTCTGTATGGATGGTATGGTCACAGTATACCATAGTTCGTGTATGCGGTCAAATGGGAAATCGTAGCTGAAAAACCGCCTTCCGTTCGGGATGAACGGAAGGCGGTTTGTCGTTTTGCGTTATGCACCGCGCGTCAGCGTCAGCGGGAATATGTCGGGCGGAGCGATCTGGAACGTGGGCGTTACGCCCTCGGGGAGTGTCAGCACAAGACGGCCCTCAGAGAAAGCGTAGGTATAGTATTCGTCGGGCGTCTCGTCGGTGTCCTCGAATTGCAGATACAGCTTATCGCCGTCCAGTTTATAGGTGCCGCCGCTTCCGGCGTTTACCATCATGGTCAGCAGTTCGTCCACCATCGCTTCGCGGGAGGTTTCGTTTTCTTTGTAGAAATCCTCGGCGGTTTTCGTTCCGCCTTCCGAGGCGATGACCTCGGCGACGAAGGTGTCGATGTTGCGCTCCAGCTGCGGACGCATTTTGTCGACGTTGGGGCCGAAGGAGAAGGTGTTGTCCTCACGCAGGATGAGCGTCAGATGCTGCATAAGGCCTTCCTCGCCGCCGAAAGAGCCGGGTGACGGGAATTCGTAATCCCACGTGCCGACCACGGTGTCGGGCTGCGGGCTTCCGCAAGCCGTCGCAGTCAGCAGAAGGAGCAGTGTGAGAAACAGGGCCGAGCCCTTGCGTGCAAACGAGGTCATACCGTTTTTCCTCCCGTGTTATTTCGTTAAGAAGAGAACGCCGAGCGTGTTCGGACCGCAGTGCGCCGTAACGGTACAGCCTGCGCTCGTCTCGTAAACCGTCTCGAACGGCTGATACTTCCGCACCAGCTCCTTGACCTGCTCCACATACGACGCATCCATCGGGCTGTGGGTGACGAACACCTTGTCAAGGCGGATGTCATCGCGTCCCTCCAGTTCCTCGCGCACATACTCCTCAAGGCATTTTGCAAGTGAGCCGCGGTATTTCTTACCGACGCTCATCGTGCCGTTTGTGTTGTCGACGCGGATGCTGGGCTTGAGACGAAGCAGATTCGCGCCGAACATAGCGAGCGCCGAGCAACGGCCGCCCTTGTGCAAGAATTCGAGTGTATCGATCACAAAGCTTGCCGAGACCTTATTCGTCAGCGCACGGACCTCGTCGGCAACCTGTGCGGCACTCATACCGTTTTTGATGCGTTCAGCGGCCTCCAGCACCAGCAGCCCCGAACCGGTCGAAAGGTTGCAACTGTCGATGGGGAAGACGCGGCCCTCGAACTCCTCTGCGGCAAGGCGACAATTCTGGTGCGAGGAAGAAATACCCGAACCGAGCGAGATATGCACAATATCGTAGCCCTGCTCGATAAACGGACGGAAAAAGTCGACGTATTCCTGGACGTTGATGGCGGCGGTGTGCGGAAGCACCTTTTTCTCTTCATAGGTGCGCACGATGTCGTCGGGTGTCAGGTCGATGCCGTCTTGATACGTCGCTTCTTCGAGAATGACGTGAAACGGGTACAGACGGACGCCGTTCGCCTCCAGCAGCTCAGGGCTGAGGTCACAGGTGCTGTCTGCACAAAGGATCACGGGATTGCTCATGGTTTCACCTTCCTGTAAATGTTGCAAAATCAAAACTCTTCCCTCAGTATACCACATTTCTGTCATAACTGCAAGCGAAAATTCACAAAGCCGTCAGGGGCTTTTTGTGGAGTCACACAACCGAATGATGTAGACATTTTTAATAAAATATGCTATAATTATTCGGAATGTATTGTGGATTACTGTGATTTGAGGCGTGCTATGAGATATAGAAGACGAATCGGCGGCTGGCTTGCTGTGCTGATCGCCGTCGTGACGGTGTTTACCCCGATGGAGGGGATGGCGGTTGCCGCTTCGGCGACCGCAGAGGAGCCTGTTCCCGCGGCGGAGCTGACGGGCGATCTGGACGGCAACGGCGTGATCAATATGATGGATGCGCTGATGCTTTACAGCTTTGTATCGGGCAAGGTGAACCTGCCCGTTGCGGCGCAAAAGCGGGCGGATGTCAGCGAGAACGGCCTTGTGGATTCCCACGATGCGATCCTGCTGTACCGCGATACGTCGGGCGGCGGTGCGACCACCACGACCACAACCACCACAACAACGAAACTTCGACCGTCGACGACGACGGTTCCCACGAACCCCACCACCGTGCTTCGCGGCATTGATGTGTCTTATGCGCAGGGAACGGTGAGCTGGCAGGAGGTCAAGGAATCGGAGATCGATTTTGCGATCCTGCGTTGCGGCTACGGTGACGATGAGCCGGGACAGCAGGACGAACGTTGGGAGCAGAATGCTGCCGCCTGCGAGGCGATCGGCCTCCCCTACGGCGCGTATTTCTTCTGCTATGCCCGCAATGCCGAGGAAGCGGCACGGGAGGCGGCGCACGCTCTTCGTCTGCTGGAGGGCAAGACTCTGACCTACCCCGTGTTCCTCGATATGGAATACAGCAAGTGGCAAGGAGATCTGACACCCGCGCAGTATGCGGAGGTCGCGACCGTCTTCTGCGAAACGGTGGGCGCGGCGGGCTACAAGGTCGGCGTCTATTCCAATCTGGACTGGTGGCGTAATCGCCTGACCGATCCCTGCTTTGACCGCTGGTATCGCTGGGTGGCGCAGTATTACGACGAATGCGAGTATACGGGGACCTATCAGATGTGGCAATACAGCGACAGCGATACGGTGGGCGGCATTGACGGCACAGTGGATATGAACTATTGTTATGCGGATTTTTCCGCGCTTGATTGAGGTAAGGAGTTCGAAACGGTATGAAATCGACAACGTTCAGACAACAACATAGAGTCTGTGCGGGGATCAGCGTCCTGCTGTCGGGTATCCTTCTGCTTTTGATGCTGGTGCCGACATCGGTATCGGCGGCGGTAGTGCTCGGCGACGTGACGGGGGACGGCACGGTCAATATGATGGATGCCTTGTTGCTTTATCGTGCCGTATCGGGCGGTAGCTCGCTTGGTGATGCGGTGAGAGAAGCGGCGGATATGGACGGAAGCGGTACGCTGAATATGATCGATGCCTTGCTGCTGTATCGCAAGGCGTCGGGCGGCAACGGCAGCACGACCGCCTCTACGACCACAACGACAACTACACAGACGACCACCACGACGGGACGTCCGATCGAGGATCCTTACAATCTTCTTCAGGAGGCGTATCTTGCTGAAAACGCCGACCATGTGACCGTGAATGCGGACGGTACGTGGACGGCAACGGGCAATTTTGCGCTGGCACCGAATCTGACCTACGATTACAACATCTACCGCTATATCGAACAGGATTTCACAGCGGATGTTCCGCTGAAGATCACCTTCCTTGACCGCGATCCGAACGGCGCGTATGAGGAGCACTGGATCGGTCTGTATGCCCAGTGGGTGGGCGAGGACTGGTATCCCGCCGAGGGCTACAGCGGCATTGACGATATGAGCAGTGTGTTCCACTGGAACATCGAAAACAACGGCTGGGGCAACACGAACGGACAGGTGACCTGTCGTGCGGTGTATATCGAGTTGAACGGCACGGGTACGGCGACCTTCCGTGCGTTGCGCCTGCAACCGACCGATGCGACAACGACCACCACAACCACGACCACGACGACTACGACGACGTCGTCGGTCAGTGATCCTTACAATCTTCTGCAGGAGGCGTACCTCGCCGAACATGCCGAAAATGTCACGGTGAACGCCGACGGCAGCTGGACGGCAACGGGCAACTTTGCGCTGTCGCCGAATCTGACCTATCGCTATGAGGAGTACCGCTATCTGGTACAGGAGCTCACGACCGATGTGCCGCTGACGATCACCTTCCTCGACCGCGATCCGAACGGGGCGTATGAGGAGCACTGGATCGGCCTGTACGGCCAGTGGGTGGGCGAGGATCAATACCCCGTCGGCACCTATTCCGCCGTCGACGATATGGGCAGTGTTTTTACCTGGAACATTGAAAACAGCGGCTGGGGCAACGTAAACGGGCTTGCTACCGTGCGTGCGGTGTATATTGAATTCGGCGGCACGGGAACGGCGACCTTCCGCGCGTTGCGTCTGCAACCGACCGACGTGACAACGACCACCACCACAACGACGACTACAACTACAACGACGACACGACGGATCACCGAACCGTACAATTTGTTGCAAGAGGCGTACCTCGCCGAAAACGCCGAGAATGTGACGATCAACGCCGACGGAAGCTGGACGGTGACGGGCAATTTTGCCTTAGCGCCGAATCTGACCTACGATTACACCGATTACCGCTTCCTTGAGCAAAACTTTATCTCCTCCGTTCCGCTGAAGATCACGTTCCTTGATCGCGATCCGAACGGCGCGTACGAGGATCACTGGATCAGCCTGTACGGCCAGTGGGTGGGCGAGGATTACTATCCTGCGAACGGCTACAGCGGCACCGACGATATGGGCAACGTCTTCAGCTGGAACATTGAAAACAGCGGCTGGGGCAATACGGGGAGTCGCGCGACCTGTCGCGCCGTATATATTGAATTTTCGGCAGAGGGGCATGCGACCTTCCGCTCGTTGAAGCTGCTCCGCGCGTCGGAGACCACGACAACTACCACAACCACAACGACGACCACCACGACCACCACAACAACGACCACGACCACGACGGCGCCGACCACCACGACGACCGTGGGACTGACACCGGTCGATCCGCAGATGTATTACGGGCGGCGGTTGCTTGTCACACAGCACAGCAGTGAATTTGTGCAGGCGTACGATCATCTCGATACGCAGTTCAAGGCGCTGAAAACCAACATCGTGATGTACCAGTTCGGCCTGACATTGCCCGAGTTTGAGCGTGTCCTGCGGTATTATCACCTCGACCATCCCGAGACCTTCTGGATGAGTATGTCCTATAACTACCGCTACTACACCGACAACGGCGTCGACCACATCTACGATTTCACCCAGACCTATCCCTACAGCGCGTCGCAGATCGGCACCTATCAGGCCCAGCTGGAGGCACGCACCAAGGATCTTCTTGCGGGGATCACCGATGCGATGCCGATCGCCCAAAGAGAACGGCTGGTACACGACCGCTTGATTTTGTCGGCGTCCTACGACACAACGAAAAAAGCGGCAAACACCCACAACCTGCTCGGCGTGATGGTGGGCGGTACGGGTGTTTGCGAAAGCTATGCACGCGCCTTCCAGTATCTGATGTACCGTTGCGGTGTCCGCACGGCGATCGACGTCGGTCATGTCAGCTCGGGCGAATACCATATGTGGAACGCTGTGGAGCTGCCGTCGGGATGGTACATCATCGACGTGACGTGGGATGATCCCGTGCTCACGCCCTCCGATCCCTCGTATATCGGCTATTCCTATTACAACATCACCACGGCGCGGCTGAAGGAAAGCCACACCTCCGAGGCGACCTACAGCAACTTCAACAGTGCCTACCGCACCTCCTACCCGATCCCGAACTGCACCGCCATTGAGGATAATTACGAGGTGAGCAGTGCGGTCAGCATCAGCTCCTTTGATGTGGCAAAGATGGCGCCTGCCGTAGCGCGAAGCATCCAGAACAACGAGGTGGCGGTGTTCCGCCCGACGGGAAGCTACACGCTCGCGAAGCTGGAGGCGGATATCAAGACAGGCTCTCTGCACTGGGAGCTGATCAACGCCGTCAACAAGTATCTTTCGGCGTCCGAACAGCTGACCAACCCCGTCTACGTGCTGAATATCAACGAGACGTACGGACTCTTGAGTATTTATCTGCGAAATAAGAGCTGAACCGAAAAGTTTCTCTTGCATCCCGACACGGATTCGGGTATAATGAGGATGGATCGAAACGCACCGTTTTCGGACGGCGCTTTTGAACAAGATTATTTCATAAAGGAGACGATATCCAATGGTTTCTTTGAAACGAGTTCTCAGCGTAATGCTGACGGCGGCGATGGTGCTGACGGCACTCTTCTCGATGGTGACGGTTCTGCCCGCATCGGCGGAGGCGATGGTCGGTGACATCAACGGCGACGGCATCATCAACACGATGGACGCGATGCTGCTGTACGGCGGCACCGGCGGTGCCCGTGAGCTGACCGCGGAGCAGAAGCTCGTGGCGGACGTGGACTACAACGGCAGTGTCAATATGATGGACGCGCTGCTGCTGTACAGTGCGGCCTCCGGCAAGAACGACCTCCCCGAGGCGCCGACCACGCAGACCACGACCACCACCACAACCACAACGACGACTACCACGACGACTACCACGACCACCAACTCCGGATGTGTGGACTTTGAGAATCCCGACGGTTTCTGCGATATTTGCGGACAGCCGATGCCCGGTTGGACGACGACAACAACGACCCCCGGACACCTTGATTTTGACGGTGACGGCATCTGTGACGGTTGCGGAGATCCGATGCCCGGTTGGGTCACAACGACGACCACCACGACCACCGCGGTGGATCCGTACAACTTCCTGCAGGAAGCGTACATCGCGGAGAATCGTCAGAACATCACGATCAACGCCGATGGCTCCTGGACGGTGACGGGCGGCTTTGCGCTCGCGCCGAACGTGACGTTTGACTATTCGGTGTACAAGTACATCGAGCAGGACTTCACGGCGACCGCTCCCCTGAAGATCACCTTCCTCGACCGTGATCCGAACGGTGTCTACGAGGATCACTGGATCAACCTGTACGGCCAGTGGGTCGGCGGCGACTTCTATCCCTCCGAGGGCTACAAGAATATCGACGATATGGGCAATGTCTTCGTGTGGAACATCAACAACAACGGCTGGGGCAACACCGGCAACCTGGCGACGGCCCGCGCGATCTATGTGGAATTCGAGACGAGCGGCACGGCGACCTTCAACGCTCTGCGCCTGCTGAAGAGCATTCCGGTGACGACCACGACCACCACAACGACGACGACTACGACCACCACCACGACGACCACCACCATCTACACGATGGGCGAAACGGTGACCTTCTCGGTCGGCTCTGCGACGGCGGCGGTGGGTGACACCATCACCATCCCGATGTCCGTCTCCGAGAACCACTATATGGTCAACGGCCAGATCTTCCTCGAGTACGATCCCGAGGTGCTGGAGATCCAAAAGGTGTGGGAGGATGAGGATAACCCCTACTTCGAGGATATCAACACCAAGATCTTCAAGAGCACCTATATGTGGGCGTTCAACGGTGACGATGCCGGCCTTGCAAAGCTCGCGTTCGCGTCCTCCTCTGCGAAGGGCACGACCGCCGGCGGTGAGATGTTCTTCCTCACCTTCAAGGTGATCGGCGAAGCTCCCGAGGGCTCGGCGCTGACCGTGCTGATTCCCGAGATGTGCTCGAACGACGGCACGACCAACGGCGGCGAGGACTACTTCACCACCGTGGCGACGGTGAACGGCTCGGTGACCACCCAATAATCCCTTTCAGCAACTCGTACACGGCGGCGAGAGATCCCTCTCGCCGCCGCGTTTCTTATGGTTTTAGCCTCTCACAAAGGAGATCGATCTGATGGAACCCTATTTGTTTCATTCCCGCCGCTTAGAGCATCGTGATCCGTTCGGGGCGGTCGTACCGCATACGCCGGTGCGGATGCGCGTGCGCGTGCCCCGCGAATGGGGATGCCGTGCATCCTTCCTGATCGTCCTTCGCGACGATCGGCCGCTTGTTCACGCCGATATGTTCTGGGCGGGTATGGACGGCGATTCGCACGAATGGTGGGAATGCCATTTTGAGCCGCAGGAGGAAGGGCTGTATTTTTACACCTTCCAGCTTCATACCGATATCGGCATCAAAACGCTGTCCCGCCGTGCGGACGGCTCGGCGTGCCTGTCGGACAGCGGACTCAATACGCCCTTCTGGCAGTTGACCTGTTACGCGGCGGATTTCAAAACGCCCGACTGGCTGGCAGGCGGCGTAATGTACCAGATCTTTCCCGACCGCTTCGCGCGTTCGTCGCAGGAAAAGCAGGGTGTCCCCGCCGATCGCGTGATGCACGGCTCGTGGGATGAGCCTGTGCGCTGGCAACCCGATGAGCAGGGACGCTATCACAACAACGATTATTACGGCGGCGACCTTAAGGGCATTGAGGAGCGCCTTGACTACCTCAAGGAGCTCGGCGTGACCTGCATTTACCTCAATCCGATCTTTGAGGCGCATTCCAACCACCGCTACAACACGGCAAGCTACCGCCGTGTCGATCCGCTCCTCGGCACCGAGGAGGATCTGCGGTCGCTGGTGTTCAATGCGGCGACGCTCGGCATCCGTGTGATGCTCGACGGTGTGTTCAGCCACACGGGCTCGGACAGCGAATACTTCAACCGCGAAAACCGCTATGAAGGACAAGGCGCGTTCCAGAGCCCCGCCTCGCCTTATTACAACTGGTTCCAGTTCCGTCAATGGCCGCAAAGCTACGCCTCGTGGTGGGGCTTTGACACGCTCCCCGAGGTCAATGAGACCGAGCCGTCGTTTATGAATTACATCAACGGCGAGGACGGCATTGTGCGTCATTGGCTCCGCACGGGACTCGGCGGCTGGCGCCTTGACGTGGCGGATGAGCTGCCTGATGCGTTTCTCGATGTGTTGCGTTCGGCCGCCAAAGCGGAGGATCCCGATGCCGTCGTGCTCGGCGAGGTATGGGAGGACGCGAGCAACAAGCACAGCTACGGTCACCGCCGCCGCTACCTGCTCGGACGTCAGCTGGACAGCGTGATGAATTATCCGTTTGCCGATGCGGTGCTCGGCTTCCTGCGAGGCGGCACATCCGACTGGTTCTGTTCGTCGGTGGAAACGATCGTGGAGCATTACCCGCCGCAGGTCACCCGTTTGCTGATGAACCACATCGGCACCCACGACACCGAGCGTGCGTTGACCGTTCTCGCCGGTGAACCGTCGAACGGACGCGGTCGCCCGTGGCAGGCGTCGAAGATCCTGACTCCTGAAGAGCGTGAGCGCGGTCTGCGGCTGATGCGCCTTGCGTCGGCTCTTCAATTCTGCTTGCCCGGCGTGCCGTGTATTTACTACGGCGACGAAGCGGGGGCAGAAGGCTATCGCGATCCCTTCAATCGCGCTCCCTATCCGTGGGGACGCGAGGACCGCGAGCTGATCGGCTGGTACCGTCAGCTCGGCAAGCTTCGCCGTGTGGCGAAGGCACTTCCCGAGGGCTCGTTCCGTCGGTTATCGACCGCGTCGGACGTGGTGTGCTTTGAGCGTGCGGACGGCGATAAGCGTGTGCTGTGTGCCGTCAACCGCAGTGACGAGACGCGCGTGATCGAGCTTCCGATCCTGTGGCACGGCTACACCGTCAATCTCGGCGGCGGGCAGGTGGACGTGGACGGCTGTCTGACACTCCCGCCTCTCGAATGTGCGATCCTCATCGACAACGATGATTGTTAACTGTACGAATGATATACAAAAAGAGAGCATCCTCGGATGCTCTCTTTTTATATATCACTCCTCAGGGCGCAAAAAAGCAGTCGGCGGGAAGGGGGAGAGAACCGCTGACTGCTTTTTTCAAAGAGAACGGATTTACTGATCTGAAGACGTATCGGAAGCTCCGATGTCTGATGGTCCGTTCTGTCGGTGTTGGCGAATGCATTGGGTGAGCAGGTATTCGATCTGTCCGTTAAGAGAGCGGAAGTCCTCCTCTGCCCACGCGGACAGGGCATCATACAGCGGCTTGGAGAGACGCAACGGGATCTGCTTTTTCGGGGTGTCAGCCACGGCGCACACTGCGTCGGTTATGCACTTGTCCGAAAGCCTTTGCCGTTCATACTGCGTCTCGCTCCTTTGAAATCAAAATGAATACTGTATGATGTATAAATGATATCATAAAGAATTATATAAGTCAAGAGCGTGAATTGAAAAAGTTCTCCTTGCAACGACGGCGTATTTATTATATAATATAAGGTACGAAACCTATGGTGAGAGGAGGAGAACCGTATGCAGTATACCTGGAGCGGCGCCTGTGCCTTTGAGATGGCCGCCATCCCGAAGGCGGCGGCGGCAAAGCTGAAGCTGGCGGGACCGTTGCAGCTGCGTGTGCTGTTGTGGCTGTCGTGCGCGGGACAGGGACAATTCGATGCCGCCCGCTGTGCGGCGGCGTGCGGCGGTTCTCCCGAAGCGTGCACGGAGGCACTCCGCTATTGGGTGGCCGAGGGCCTTGTTACGGTGGAAGCGGACAACGTACCGACGAGCCTGTGGGTGGCGCCTCCGAAGGAGGAGCCGACACCCGCTTTTGTACCGTCACCGACCGTAAAGCCGTCCGCTCCCGTGCTGTTGCCCGAAGCGGCGACTGCCTCGGCGCGTCCCTCCCGCACGGAGGTGCTCGACGTGCAGGCGCGGGATGAGCGGTTTGCGTTCCTGCTTCACACCGCGTCCGAAAAGCTCGGTAAGGTCTTGTCTCCTGCCGATATGGCGGTGTATCTGCATTTATACAGCGGCGTCGGGCTTCCGCCCGAGGTGATTCTGATGATCATCGGCTATGCGGTGAAAAACGGCAAGGCGCGGCTGTCCTATATTGAAAAAACCGCCCTGAACTGGGCCGAACAGGGCATCACGACAATGGATGCCGCCGATGCGCATCTTTGCCGTCTGGAACGGGCGGAAACCGCGTGGAAGCAGGTGTGTGAATGGACGGGCTCCGACGCATTGCGTCCGACGCTCGCGCAAAAGGAGGCGGCGAGCCGCTGGATCCACGAGTGGGGCTTCTCTCGTGACATCGTTGTGCTTGCCGTGACACAGACTGTTGAGAAAACGGGAAAATTCCAGGTAAGCTATACAGACCGCATTCTTGAACGGCTTCACGCCCTCGGTATCACCACCGTCGAAGCCGCAAAGCAGGAGCTTACACCCCAAAAGGCGACGCCGAAGAAGCGTACCGCCCGTATGAAAACAGCGGAAGACCGTGCCCCGTCCTTTGATATCGGGGATTATGAATCGCTGGCGTTGCGGCACCGTCCGCGTCCGCCGAAACAGGAGGAGTAACCTATGGCCTATTCCAAAGAGGTATATGAGGCGGTCGGTGCCGAGCTGCAACGCCGCCGTGCCGACGCGGAGCGTCAGGCGAGCGAGCGGCGTGCAAGAATGCGCCGCAACCCGCGCGTTGTTGAGCTGGAACATAGGATGGCGTCCTCGATGCGCCGTGTGGCACAGGTCGTGATGGAGGGCGGTGACCGCGTGGAGGAGCGTATGGAGGAGATCCGTCGCGAAAATCGTGCGGCAGGAGCGGAAATTGCGCGCTTGATTCGTGAAGCGGGGGAGCCTGTCGACAGCTTTGCTCCCGTGTATCGCTGTGCGGCGTGTGAGGATACGGGCTACGTAAGCGGCCGTTCCTGTGCGTGCCGTGAGGCGCTTTTGCGCGAGTATGCCGCCGAGGAACTGCGCGGCTGGACAGGGATGAAGCTTTGCTCCTTTGAGACGCTGGATCTGCAGTTTTACGGGCAGGAGTTCGACGAGCGTCTCGGATGCTCCCCGCGTCAGGCGATGGAGGATGTGATCCGCTACTGCCGCTGGTACGGCACAAGCTTTGCGCTCTCTCACCCGAACCTGCTCCTCTGGGGCGCCACGGGCACGGGCAAAACCCACGTGTCGCTTGCGATCGCGGCGGCGGCGTGTGAGCGCGGGGCGAACGTCGTGTACGGCTCGGTACAGCTTCTTTTGCGTAAGCTGGAGGCAGAGCATTTCGGACGTGCGGACGGCAATACCGAGCAGATCCTGCTCGATTGCGATCTGCTGATCCTCGTCGATCTCGGTACGGAGTTTGCTACACCGTTTTATACAAGTGCCCTGTATACGCTGATCAACGGGCGTATGCTCTCAGGGCGGCCTACGGTGATCAGCACCAATCTGGACGCCAAGGCGATCTACGAGCACTACGGCGAGCAGATCGCGTCGCGTTTGATGGGTACATACGAGCCGCTGTTGTTTGTGGGACGCGACGTGCGTCAGCAGAAGCTGCAACGGCGGTTGCACGAGGAGGGATAAGGCGATATGGCAAGCGAATTGTTTTGTATGGGCTGTATGCAGCCCTTGAGTGAATTTTCGGACAGCTGTTATCATTGCGGGTATCCCGCGGCGGGCCAGAATCCCGCAGGCTACCTGCCGGTGCGTACACAGCTGAGCGGTCGGTATGTGGTCGGGCGTGCGCTCGAGAAGCGGAGCGACGCGATCGTCTACATCGGCTATGATAAAACCGCGCGCAACACGGTGCTGATCCGTGAGTTTTTTCCGCGCGGACTTGCAGAGCGCCTGTCACGTCAGGTGGTTGCGGCGTCGGATAAGGAAGTGCCGTTCAACGCGTGCTATGAGCAGTTTTTAAAGCAGGCACGCATCATCGCGCGTATGCGCGAGCTGCCCGCGATGATTCCCGTGTATGATCTGTTTGAGGAAAACGGTACGGCGTATACGGTGTCCGATCACGTGGAGGGCATCCCTTTCCGCCGTCATATCCAGTCGCTCGGCGGGCATATGAAGTGGGAAGAGGCGCGCCCGATGTTTGTACCGCTGATCTCGTCGCTGATCTCGCTTCACGCGGCGGGCTTGTATCACCTCGGTATCTCGCCCGATTCGATCCTGGTCGACGGCGATAACCGCCTGCGGCTTGACGGCTGGCAGCTGCCCGCCGTGCGGATGACGGGGGATGTGCTGAAAACCAAGCTCCATGCGGGCTATGCCGCTCCCGAACAGTATCAGGGCGGTAAAACACCGTCTCAGGCGGCGGATGTGTATGCACTCGGCGCGACGATGCTGTACGCCCTGACGGGTGAGGAGCCGCCCTCCGCCGAGGATCGTGTAAACCGTGTCGCATCGCTGATGGTGCCTGCGACCGTTGCGGAAAAGTGGCCTGCACACATCGCGCCGACGCTGTGCGATGCCTTGATGCTCAACGACAGCAAACGCATTCAGACGGTGGAGCAGCTTCGCGATCGCCTGACGACGGCTCCCGTGGTGGAGGCACTTCGTGAGGATGCGTTCGAGGAGGAGCACCCGAAGGCAAAAACCAAACGCTCGAAGGCGGGCGGCGGCAACAACGTCGGCTACAAGATCACCGTCGGCATCCTGTCGGGTGTGGCGGCTGTTCTGACACTTGTGATCGTGTTGATGGCGATCCGTATGAGCAGTACGCCCGAGGCGGTGCCCGCCGACACAACGGTCACGACGGCGACAACGGTCGTGACAACGACGACCGCTCCGACCGCTCCCCCCGCCGAGCAGTATGCCGTGGAGAATGTGGTCGGTCTGACGATGGATGAGGTCAAGGAGCGCCAGCTCAGCGGCAATATGACCGTGGTCGTGAAGGGAAAACAGTACAGCGACGATGTAAAGGTCGGCGTGATCACCGAACAGATTCCCGCTCCTCAGACATACGCCGATAAGGGCTCGGTCATTGAGGTGTATCTGAGCGGCGGTCCGTCTGAAAAGGCGCTCAGCGATGTGAGCGGCTGGCCTGCCGATACGGCACGTTCGTATCTCGAAATGATGGGGTATACGGTGTCTGAAGTGAAGGTGACCGAATCCCGCTTTGACAAGGGCCTTGTCAACGATACCGTTCCTGCTGCCGGCACGATGCTGGAGGAGGGGGATGAGGTGGTGCTTCACGTCAGCGACGTGACGACCACCGCTCCGCGCACGGCGCAAACGACGCGCCCCTTCGGTGGGAATTGACAATTCACGGAAAACAGGGTATGATAGCATCAACCCTGATATGTTCGGATCGAAAGGAGCTGTCTTGCGATGGATGACCCTGCCGTGTGGTGGAGTGTATTCGCGATGATCCTGCTGTTTGTTTGTAATCTTCTGGTGTCCCTGTCTTCGACGGCGCTTGTCACGATGAACGATGCCCAGCTCACAAAGCTGGCGGAGGACGGCAATAAGCGTGCGAAGCGCGCTTTGGCGATGACGGAACGTGCGACACGGTTTACCGAGACGGTGCGCCTGTGCAACGTGTTGTTCGGCTTCGGGTTTTCGGCGGCGGCACTTAAGCTGTGCTACCGTCCGCTTATGCTCGCGATGAAGGGCGCGACCGATACGCCGGTCCCCGTGTTTGAATTGCTGTCGGCAGTGCTGACGGTGCTCGGAGCGGTGGCGGTGTGGCTGTTGCTTTCCGAGCTGTTGCCGCGGCGTATCGCAGCGGCGAAGGCGGAATCCATCGGCCTTCATACGGCGGGGATATTGTGTGTGCTTCTCGGTGTTGTGTCTCCGCTTCAATGGCTTCTGACGAAGCTTGCGAACGGGTTGTCTCGCCTGTTTGGGGCGGATCCTGCCGCGATGGACGAGGAAGTCACCGAGGAAGAGATCCGTATGCTTGTCGACGTTGGTGAGGAAAAAGGCGTGATCGAAGGCAGTCAGAAGGAAATGATCAACAACATTTTCGAGTTTGACGACCTGTCCGCCGCCGATCTGATGACACCGCGTACCGATGTGGAAGCGATCGAGATCGGGGACAGCGTCGATGAAGCGCTGGCGCTGGCGACCGAACACGGCATCTCCCGTCTCCCTGTGTATGAGGACGATATCGATCACGTGGTCGGCGTGTTGTATATCAAGGATCTGCTTCCCTATGTCGGTAAAAGCCTTCCGCGCTCGGTGACGGTGCAGTCGCTGATGCGTAAGACGATGTTCGTGCCCGAAACCAAAAAATGCGGCGAGCTGTTCTCTGAAATGACCGCCGCCCATATGCACATTGCGATGATCGTCGATGAATACGGCGGCATCGCGGGCATCATCACGATGGAGGATCTTCTCGAGTCGATCGTCGGCAATATGCAGGACGAATACGACGACGAGGAGGAGGAGGTCACGAAGCTCGACGATAGCCATTTCGAGGTGGACGGTGCCACGGACATCGACGAGGTGTCGGAGCTTCTCGATCTGGAGCTTCCCGAGGGCGATTACGATACGCTCGGTGGTTTTTTGATGTCCCGCCTCGGTCGTGTACCGGATGCGGATGAGCATCCCGTCGTCGAAGAACAGAACGCGGTGTTTACCGTGCTTTCGATGGACGACCGCCGTATCGACACGGTGCATATCGAGCTGCTTCCCAAAGAGGAAGAGGATCCCGAAACCGAAAAATAAGGCGTAGTATCCCGCAGGCGCACAGCCTGCGGGATACTTTTTTTAAAGTTTCTCTTGACAAATAAGGTTTAATGGGTTAAACTTGCAGTAGAGTTTAATGCATTAAACCTACTCGGGAAGGATGATGATCTGTGGCTACACCGAAGATCTTTGAAAGTGAATACCGATTTTGCTCCATCCTGTGGGATTACGAGCCGATCGGAAGCACGGCGCTTGTCGCGCTTTGCAAGGAGCAGCTCGGCTGGAGTAAGGCGACGACCTATACGGTGATCCGCCGTCTGGCGGAGCGCGGGGTGGTGAAAAACGAAAACGCCGTTGTGACGGCGCTTGTCAGCCGCGAGGAGGCGCAGACACGCGAGATCGACGAGCTGATGGAGACGCGCTTCGGCGGATCTCTCCCCGCGTTTGTGGCGGCGTTCTCGAAGCGACAGCAGCTGTCGGAGGAACAGCTTGCTGAGATCCTGCGTATCATTGAATCGTAAAAAGGAGGCGGCGCTATGACCGCATTTTTGCATCAGCTTCTCACGGTCGGTCTGACCGCGGGATGGATCGCGGCGGCGGTATTGCTTGTGCGGCTGTTGCTCAAAAAAGCACCGCGGTGGATCACCGTTTTGTTGTGGGCGTTGGTGGCGCTTCGGCTGCTGCTGCCGTTTACATTGGAAAGCCCCGTCGGTGTGGTGCCTGTGACACGGATGGAGCAAATGGTGGAATCGGTGCTCCCGCCGCCTGTGCCGCCCGTTACGGAGGAGCCGTCGACGGATGCAGAGCCCGTTCCTCCGCCCGGTGCCGATACGGTAGAGGAAGCGACACCGCCTTTGTCACAGCCGTCGCAACCGACGGAGTCAGCAACCGTCCCGTGGGATGCGATCCTCTTCGGCGTATGGGCTGTGGGTGTGACGGGAATGCTTCTCTACCTGGTGATCAGCACGGTGTGTCTGCGCCTTCGGATGAGGGACGCCGTGAAGCTTTACGGGCGCGTGTACCAAAGCGATAAAACCTCGTCGCCGTTTGTACTCGGTGTGCTTCGTCCCCGTATCTACCTGCCGTACGGACTTGATACGGAGGAACAGCAGTTTGTGATCATCCACGAGGAAAGCCATATCAAGCGCGGCGATCACCTTTGGAAGCCGTTCGGCTTTTTCCTCTTATCGGTATACTGGTTCCAGCCGCTTTTATGGGTGGCGTATTGGTGCCTCTGCCGCGACATCGAAGCGGCGTGCGACGAACGGGTGATCCGTGCGCTGACGGCGGAGGATCGAAAGCGGTATTCCTATACCTTGCTCACCATCGGACAGGAACGCCGTCGGATCGCGGCGTGTCCCGTGGCGTTCGGTGAAATCGGAATAAAGGAGCGTGTGAAACGCGTGAAAGTCTATAAAAAACCCGCCGTATGGATCGTGGCGGCGGCATTGCTTCTGGCGGCTATAGCGGCCGTGTGCCTGCTGACAAATCCAATGTCGTCAAGCACCCCGTCCGTGCAGGGAACCTTTGAGGGAGCGACTATCCGTATCGAGTCCGATCCGCGGCAAAAGGTGATCGTGCGTGAAATGGATGTGGCGGAGGCAAAGTATAAAATGCTCGAGGACGGTACGGGTGAGCCGCTTCGGCTTCGGATCGATAAGGTTGACACGGAGGAAATGACGATCACTGTCGGCTTCTCCAAGCCGTTGTGGGTGGACGGCGCAAAAGCGGACAGCGTGACGATCCCCTATAACGTCAGCGAAGTCACCGTATGCTCGGACGAGGGTGTCGGCGAGGAGCGGTATGTGTATACCCTGCGACTGCATATGCCGAAGAGCGCTACACACCGACTGGATTACGATGTCCTTCTCAACGCGGATTGGGATGACAAAAAATTCCGCCGCACGGTGTATGACGGGCAGGAGCTGCAGCTGACGCTGCACGACGATCTGGAAATCTTTCAGATGACCTTCGGCCGCCTCTCCTCCCACGAGATGCGCGGCAAATTCCGCGAAACGGAGGATCAGTTGATCCTGACTGAGGATGCCGGTGTGACGGAATACGTCTTCCGCAAGGAAGCGGACGGTCACCTGCGGTACGATGCCGATGCCTCCTATCGCCACAAGTATTCGTTCTCGCTGGCGCTTGACGACGGCACCGAGCTGAACCATACCTACCGTTTTACGGCTGAGGAGATCAACGACTACAATTCGTCCGAGCGTCAGCGCGTGACCGTCAGCGATTTCGACGGGCGCGTGGTGTTGCAGGATGAGCAGTTCTCGGGCGGTGCAAAGGAGGAGCGCCTTTCGGCGAACATCCTCCGCATCGAAGGGTATCATATGACAGACAGCGGGACAAACAATCGTCATCTGTATGTCGATCTGAACACGATGACCGCGCTCGACACCTTTGATCAGGTGATCAGCAGCAGCGATGTGCGCGCAAGCGCCTCGTTGATCGAAGAAGGCGGGAAGCACTTTGTGCGCGTTGTGCAATACGAAGCGGACGGTGATTTCTGCGGCACACAGTTTTCAACCCCGGTCGACACCAAATTCCGCCTTTACAGCGTCGGAGATATAGCGACGGCGAATGTGCGCGTGTGGCTGGAGGAATACCGCCTGACGATCGCGTACACCAATAAAGTGGGGAAACCCGTCGTTACCGTCTATAACTGGCGTACGGGTGAGCGCGTGGAATCCCGCGTGCATACCGTCGGCGGTTCGGTGACGTCGAACGAGAATGCGTCGATCGAGACGGTCTTTACGGAGGGAGAGCGCCGCCTGCATTACAGCGGGATCTCGCGTGCCTTCTACCATCTCGGAAACGGACAGTACGTCGATCTGCTGACGGCGTTGCAGGACGGAACGCTGACGCTTGAAACACTTGTTGAGGAGCTGCGTGCAGACCTTGAGAACGGTGCGCTAAGGAGGACGGGAATGGATCGAGGCGGTATACGGGACGGTACTTACGACGAAAACGACGAATCGCAAGGGGTGACACTGCGTAGGCTGTCGGACGGCGACCGCCATCTGTATATCGGTGATACCACGGCGGCTGTACTGCACGATACTACGGAACCGCTTGCCTTTGCGGCGGTCTGCTATTAACGAAAAAAAGCCCCGATGCCGAACGGCATCGGGGCTTTTGGTTGCTGAGGATAGGTTTAAATCCGTTCGTTGCGAACGGAGCCGGGGGAAAGATCAGTCAATTTCGACCGACACGCGCAGGTCTTGACGTGTAGCCGCGGCACGCATCACGGTGCGCATCGCCTTAGCGATACGACCTTGCTTGCCGATCACACGGCCCATGTCGTCTTCAGCCACGTGCAAGTGGAGAACAATCGTGCCGTCCTCGGCGGGTTCGTCTTGGTCGACCGACACAGCATCGGGGTTTTCAACCAAGCCTTGCGCGATGACTTTCAACAGGTCTTTCATAGTTGGTACTTCCTTTCTTTTTCAAGCAACTGACACAATTTTAAATCAGATGCCGGCCTTCTTCAGCAGGGACTTTACCGTATCGGTGGGCTGTGCACCGTTGCTGAGCCACTTCTGAACCTTCTCGGTATCGACCTTCAGATCGACGGGATCGGTCAGCGGGTTGTAATAACCGATTTCATCGATGAAGCGACCGTCGCGGGGATAGCGGGAGTCGGCAACAACAATACGATAAAACGGAGCTTTCTTTGCGCCCATACGGCGCAGACGGATTTTGACTGCCATGGTAATGACCTCCATTTAAAAATATGGTCGAGCTGGGTTGTTTATATTCACCTCTTTGCGAGGTTGAACGCTGGAAATACGGGAATCATCCCATCGGGAAGCCGCCGGGGAAGCCGGGGCCGCCGAGACCGGGGAGCATTCCTTTGCGGCGCTTGCCTTTTTTACCGGGCTTGCCGCCCATCTGCTTCATCATCTGGCACATCGCCTCATATTGCTTGAGCAGACGGTTGACATCCTCCACCTTCATACCGCTTCCCGCCGCAATACGACGCTTGCGGGAGGGGTTAATGAGCGCGGGCTTTTCGCGCTCGGCGGGCGTCATCGAGAGAATGATCGCTTCAAGGCGGTCAAATTGCCGCTCGTCGATCTCCACGTCGCGGAGCTTGGCGCCGAGGCCGGGGATCATATTCAGCATGCCCTTGATATCGCCCATTTTGCGGATCTGGCGGAACTGGTCGAGCATATCGTTCATATCGAACGAATTCTCACGCAGCTTGCGCTCCAGCTCGCGGGCTTCCTTTTCGCTGATCTGCTGTTCGGCACGCTCGATCAGCGACATCACATCGCCCATACCGAGGATGCGGGATGCCATACGCTCGGGGTGGAATACCTCAAGGTTGTCGAGCTTTTCGCCCGTGCCGATGAACTTAATGGGCTGTCCCGTCACAGCGCGAACAGACAGTGCCGCACCGCCGCGGGTATCGCCGTCGAGCTTTGTCAGCACGACACCCGTGATACCGAGAGCATCGTGGAACTCTTTTGCAACGCGCACGGCATCCTGACCGATCATCGCATCGATGACAAACAGGATCTCCTGCGGTTCGACCGCCGCTTTGACGTTTTTGAGCTCTTGCATCAGCTCCTCGTCAATGTGCAGACGACCGGCGGTATCGAGGATGACATAATCGTTGCCGTAATCGCGTGCGTGGCGGATCGCGGCGTTGGCAATGTCGACGGGATTGGCGGTGCCCATCTCGAAGACGGGAACGCCGACCTGCTCGCCGACGACCTGCAGCTGTTTGATAGCGGCGGGGCGGTACACGTCACACGCCACCAGCAGAGGACGGTGTCCCTTGGATTTCAGCAGGCGACCGATCTTCGCCGAATGGGTAGTTTTACCGGAACCCTGCAGGCCGCACATCATCAGAACCGTCGGAGGCTTGGAGGCGTGCGCGAGAGGCGCCGCTTCGCCGCCCATCAGGGCGACCAGCTCCTCGTTGACGATCTTGATGACCATCTGTGCGGGGGTGAGGCTTTCCATCACCTGCTGGCCGACCGCGCGTTCGGTAACGGTGGCGGTGAAATCCTTGGCGACTTTATAGTTTACGTCCGCTTCGAGAAGCGCCAGTCGAACCTCGCGCATCGCGTCCTTGACGTCGTTTGCGTTGAGCTTGCCCTTGGAACGCAGCTTTTTAAAAGCCGCAGACAGCTTGTCGGTCAATCCTTCAAAAGCCACGGTATCCCTCCTGTCAGCGTTCGATCAGCGAGGATGCCAAGGCGGTGATGCGATCGATCTCCTCGGCGATCGTCGGATCGCTTGCGTGCTCGTTGTTGTATGTACGGAGTGTATCGGCACAGCTGAGAATCGCCGTGAGAGCGGCGGCTTGTCGGCGGTATCGTGCCGCAACGCCGAGATGCTCTTCGAGCTCCGTCAGCTGGACTTCCGCCCGTTTGACGGAATCGCGTACTCCCTGGCGGGAGATGCCGGCGTTTTCGGCGATCTCGGAAAGCGAAAGGTCCTGGCAATAATATTGCTCGATCATATCGCGTTGCTTGTCGGTCAGCAGGTCACCGTAAAAATCATACAGTAACGCGACCTCCATATTTTTCGCCACGACCGCGCCTCCTTGCCTGTAAACGTAAAACACTTTACAGCGACTAATTATAAGGGGTGTCGATCGCTTTGTCAACCCTTTTTTCGAGAAAAGCGTAGATTTTTTTAAAACTTATTGGTATAATGAGGACAGAATCGGTGTATAAAGGGGATAACTCTTATGAAACGAAGGCTCTTCGGCATCTTGCTCTGTGTGGTGCTTGTCTTACAGGCGGTCGGCATGACGGCGGTTTCGGCCGCTCCGACGGCGACGGTGACCGTCGGCACGGTACAGGCGCGCCCCGGAGATACGGTGACGGTGCCTGTGACGTTTTCGGCGGTTGAGGATCTGGTCGGCATCGAGCTGCACCTCGTGTTTGACGATACGGTGCTCGAGTATGTTGACAGCACGGTCGAGGGCGTTGCAAAGCAGATGGATATGGCGACGGCTATGCAGGCGGCATCCGCTCCGAATGAGGTGTGGCTGTCGGGTATGACGCTCCAATCCGTCGCGGGTGAGGGCGTTGCGTATACGCTTACGTTCCGTGTCAAGGAGGAAGCGCCTGACGGCACGACCGCTTTGCGCTTTGCAGACCATCATCATATGCTGCTGGTCGGTGTCGAAATGGCGGAGCTGCCGCTTGATCTGAAGGACGGCGGGGTAGAAGTGCGGCGTGATGCCGCGCCTGTGCCGACCGAGGCACCGCCGACAACCACGGCGACGGAACCGCCGCTGACAGGCGACGTGCAGGGTGTACAGATCGTGCTGGATGAAGAAGGCGAGCCGATCACCCGCAACGACGGACAGACCGTGACGCTTCTGCCGCCGAATACGGTAGCGGATCTGATGGGCGGCATTGTGACCGATAAGCAGGGAGAAGCTGTCCGACTGCCGAATGTGGCGGTGATGGTGGATCAGGTGACGGCGAACCCGAAAGAAGAGGTGGCGGTGGCGGTATCGCTGTCGCCGATTGCCGATATGACCTCTCTGGAAATTTCGGTGACCTATGATGCGGCGGCACTCACCTTTACGGGCGGCGACAGTGTCGGCTTTGTCGGCGACCGCCTGCGAATCCGTAAAACCGAGGACGGAACGGTTGTCCTGCAAGCGGATTACACCGCCGGTATGAGCGGCGACGGAGACATTGCTGTTTTGCGGTTTGCGGTCAACGACACGGCACGAGCAACGACGTATCGTCTTGGGTTGAATCCGTCTCCGCGTGTGATGATCGGACAAGCGGTACTCGGCGTACAGCCCTTTGCGGGTGAGATCCGCGTGCTGACGGATGGTGCCGATGCGGGCGGCTCTTCGCTTTCTTGGTGGGCGGCGGCGCTGATCGCGTTGGCGGTTGCCGCTGTGGCGGCGGTGATCGTGGGTGTCGTTCTTCGTCGGAAGGCAAACCCCACCGCACGAAAACAGACCGTGCCGAAAAAGCGTACGACCGATGTCAGCGGGGATGAAGAATAACCGCGCCTATTATATATATTACATTATTATATAACGAGCCGGCTTCACGGGGAAGTCGGCTCGTTTTCTTGACGGCATTGCCGCCCCTCGTGGTTGATGGTGTAGCCGTCGCGGTAGATCATTTCGGATGCCTTACAAAACGTGTAACCCTCCGCCTTCAGGTGCTCGATGATGGCGGGCAACGCTTCGGGGGTGTGCAGAGCGGCGTTGTGGAAGAGAACGATACTGCCGCTTCGGACGCGGGAGGTGACGCGCGACGTGATGTCCTCGGCGGATAGGTCTTTCCAATCGAGACTGTCGACGTCCCACTGTATAGCGTACATCCCGAGTGACTCGACTGCTTCAACGGCGCTGTCGGAATAATCGCCGTACGGGAAACGATGTAAAAGCGGGCGTACGCCTGTGAGGGCTTCGATTGTATCGTTACAGCGATGTAATTCTTCAAGCAT
>JAFQMR010000175.1 GCA_017396175.1 Clostridia bacterium | reverse complement strand
GTGAAACCTGCCCATCGCTCAAAAGGCTTCGGGCGCACCTTTTTCGAGGAGCTGTTTCGCTCGTTGCCGCCTGCCGTAAAACGGATCCGCCTGGAGGTGGAGGATGAAAACGTCGGTGCTGTGCGGTTGTACGAAGCACTCGGCTTTTCGTTTATGGAGTATCGCTCTATGGTTTTCGATCGCCATGGATAAAAACGAACGGGCGTCCGCTTTTGCGGACGCCCGTTTTGCTGTGTACAGTTCACTTAGAAGGGGATTTTTTCGCCTTTTTTGAGGCGTTCACGGTATTCGGCTGTTGCGCAGAACAGGACGTCACCCGACGAGTTGATGGCGGTTTCAAGCGAGTCCTGTACAACGCTGATGATAAAGCCGACCGACACCATCTGCATTGCAACATTGCCGTCTACGCCGAGGAGCGAGCACGCCATCGGGATGAGCAGGAGCGATCCGCCCGCGACACCCGATGCACCGCACGCGCCGAGGGTGGCGAGGAAACTGAGCAGGATGGCGATGAGAATATTGACGGTGAGGCCCTGCGAGAAGGCGGCGGTCAGAGCCATCACGGTGATGGTGATCGCGGCACCGTCCATATTGATGGTAGCGCCCAAGGGGATCGCCACCGAATAGTATTCCTTGTCAAGCCCCAGCTTTTCGCACAGCGCCATATTGACAGGGATATTGGCCGCCGAGCTTCTCGTAAAGAACGCCGTGATGCCCGATTCCTTGAAGCAACGGAACACGAGCGGGTACGGGTTCCGACGAAGCGCGATGCCGACGAGGAGCGGATCGATAACCAATGCGACGACCAGCATACAGCCGACCAGCACCAGAAGCAGCTTGCCGTAATCGGTGAAGATGTTCAGACCGTATTCACTGATGGAAGCGTAGACGAGACCGAGGATACCGAAGGGAGCGAGCTGGATCACCCAGCCGACCGTCTTCGAAACCGCGTCCGACAGATCGGTCAGCACGTTTTTTGTGCCGACGGAAGCGTATTTGCGGAGCGCCAGACCAAGCACGACCGACCACGTCAGAATACCGACGTAGTTCGCGTTCAGGATCGCCGATACGGGGTTTTCAACCATATTGACAAGCAATGCGCGGAACACCTCGTCCAGACCTGCGGGAGCGCTTCCCGTTGCCGCTTCTCCGAGCGGGATGGTGACGGGAAAGAGGTACATCGCGACCACCGCCGCCGTTGCGGCGAGAAAGGTGCTTGCCATATAAAAGATGATAACGGTGCGGAACCGTTTGCCGATGCCTTCTCCCGCTTTGGCCAGTGAGGCGATCACCAGCACGAACACGAGGATCGGAGCGATGGCTTTCAGCGCACCGACAAACACATCGCCGAAAAGGGTGACAAACGAGGCTTGCGGAACCCACAGACCGAGGCAGACACCGATGGCAAGACCGATGGCGATGCGCAGGATCAGCGGGGATTTGGTGTAATACGATAAAACCTTTTTCATAAAGACCTCCTTGAGAATGGATTGCCGATTCCAGTATACCATAAAGTGTTCTTGTAAGCAACCGCGTTTTTCTTGCGAAATTGCGCGAATGGGTGTATACTGTATGCAACGAAAAAAAGGAGGGGCCCGCTATGCTTTGTCCCCATTGTCAGACACCGAATGAAGACGGTGCAAAATTTTGTGAGCAATGCGGTGGGAGGTTGATGCCTGCCGTGGCGCCGAAAAATCCGCTCAAGCCTGTTGTGATCGCGTTGAGCTGTGTGGCGGTCTGCTGTGTGATCGCGCTGGTGCTGATCCTGATTCTGCCGCCGCTGCTTCAGGGTGTAACGCCTCCCGTTTCCGATGCGGATACGTCCCCTGCGACAACGGTGACAACGGCGACGACACCGACCGAACCGACGGTACCGACCGTGCCGCCGTCCTTGGAAGCGGAGAATACCGAGGCTCTGTACGAAGAGGTGCTTCGCAAGTATATCGAGGCGTATCCGTGGGAGATGTTTGAGGTTCTTCCCGAAATCGGGGAGATGACAACGCTTTACAACCACCACAGCGATATCGGCGAGATCGGGTATGCCTATCTGGATACGGACGGCGACGGACAGCGGGAGCTGCTCATCGGCGCGGTGGACGCGCCCGATCGTATGATCTATGATATGTATACCGTGGCAGACGGCGAGCTGCGACACATCCTGTCGAGCGCCGAACGCGCGTTTTACCGTCTGCGCGATGACGGCAAGCTGGTGTACACCTGGTCGGGCGGTGCGGCGGTTCACGGCAACGATCTGTGCCGTGTGAACGATGAGAAAAACGATGTCGTTGCGGAATGCCGTGTGGCGATGGATGCCTTCTATGCGGAGGAGAACGGGTACATAACCTCGATGGGCGATCCGAAGGTGCAGGAGAATTCGTGGTTTGTCGCCGAGGGCGGCACCGATGAATCGCTCTACCGTCAGGTGTCCGAAACCGAGGCGGACCGTATGCAGGACGAGATCTGCAAGGGGCTGATTCCCGTTGCGTATCAGTCGCTGACCACCCTGCCGTTTTATGAGGAGCCTGTCTTTACGGCGGAATCCTTTAACGGGATGACGCTTGAACAGGCGACCGCTGTTGCGGGGGACGGCTACAAGGTAGCGGAGTATCTCTACCGCGGCGGCTGGGGCGAAGTGTGGTATCCGAACGGCGAAGCACCCTATAGCTTTTTCTACCGTTGCGCTCTTGAAAATATGGGACAGTATATCACGGGCAGTGAGCTCGTTGTCGGCGTCGGTATCCGTCCGAAGGTCGGCCCTGTCACCGTCGCAAAGGGTGTGGAATCCTCGATGACGCTTGAGGAGCTGCAGGCGGTTCTTCCGAACGGTGAAGCCATGGAGAATCCGATGGAGGGCGGTACGATGTTTACCTGTGTGTCCGCAGACGGCAGAGGTCTTGAGTTTTATTGGTACGACGGCGATACCTCCAAAGCGGCGGATTGGATCTTGCTGGTTTTTTGACAGAACACGATAAAAAGGAGCTCATTGTATGAGCAAACGTCAGGCATTTTTCAGAGGAATGAGGCGCGGCATTCCTGTAGTTCTCGGGTTTATTCCCGTCGGCATCGCGTATGCGGTGATGGCGAGGCAGGCAGGCTTTACGATCGGGCAGACCTGCGGATTGTCGCTGTCGGTGTTTGCGGGTGCCAGCCAGATGATGGCGGTCGGTATGTACAGTCAGGGAGCGACCGTCTTTGCGATGATCGTTGCGACCTTTCTGATCAATTTCCGCCATCTGATCATGAGCACCTGTGTGTACGATCGTATGACACCGACCGCGTTGCCGCTTCGGCTGCTGTCGGCGTTCGGCGTGACGGACGAATCCTTTGCGCTGTTTACGACCTCGGGGCCTGCCGACCGTTCGGTGTGGTATTATCTCGGGATGAATTTGGTGATGTACAGCTCGTGGAACGTCGGAACGCTGATCGGCGCGGTGGCGTCGGATCTGTTGCCCGCCATCGTGACGGCGAGTCTCGGGATTGCGCTCTACGCGATGTTTATCGGTTTACTCCTCCCGAACGTGAAGGGGAACGGGCGGCTGTGTATTCTCATATTGCTGACAGCGGTGTGCAACACGGTGCTGTCCACGGTGCTGTCGTCGAGTGAAGCGCTTGTGATCTCCACCTTACTTTGTGCGTTTGTCGGCGTGTTCTTCGTCGACCTGTCGAGGAAGGGGGCGAGGCGGATGGATAACCTGTCCTATTGGATCCTGATCCTCGGTATGGCGCTGGTGACGTATCTGCCGCGGGCGATTCCTGCGGCCTTGTCGGGACGCATCTCCTTTCCGCCGAAGGTGCGCAAGTTTTTAAAGCTGATTCCCTATACGGCGATGGCGGCGTTGATCTGTCCCGCTGTGTTTACGGTGGATGACACCTACCCGTGGATCGGGCTGTGCGGCGCGTTGGCGGCGGGGTTGCTTGCGTGGAAAAAATGTCCCGTGATCCTGTGTGTGCTGGCGGCGATCGCTGTCAATTTTGTGATCTATCTGTGTGTATGATCGGAAAGGAGATCGTATGCGAGAGTATCTGCTGTCGTTCCTGAAGGAGTTTTCCTATAAGGATGAGGATGTCCGCGCGCTGACGGCGGCGTTTGACCGCCTGTATGCGAACGAAGCGGCATGGAAGCGGTTTTCGGAAGCGGTCGCCATGCATCGGGATCACGATGTGACCGATCATAACCGCTTGATTCCTATTGTGGATGAGGCGGCCGTGTTGTGCGGTGTTCACGAATTCACCGCTGACCTGCTTCTCTATATCCTGATGAGCGAGAGATTACGGGAGCAATACCGTAATCTTGGGATTGGGGAGGATATCTTTTACGATACGATGTGCGACCTGCGCTATAAGCTGGAAGAATGCAAGGCGGTCAAGGACGTCGTCGGCACATTTGTGCCGTTCTGGTTTACGGGCTTTTTTGATATGGAGCGCTTTGCGTTCGGGCGATTGCAGTTTGAGCAGGCCTCGTTTGACTTGTTCTACCGCGACGGCGATAAACATCTTGAACCCGACAGCACGGTCATCAACGTCCACATCCCGCGTGACGGCACACCTCTTGACAAGACGCGCTGTGACGAGGCGTATCGTCGGGCAGCGGCGTTTTTCCGCCCGAAGATCCAAGGCCCCCTCGCGTTTGTATGCTACAGCTGGCTTTTGTATCCCGAGCTGAAATCGATTCTGCCTGCAAGC
>JAFQMR010000017.1 GCA_017396175.1 Clostridia bacterium | reverse complement strand
GGACACCTTCACATCGTCCGCAGGACGATATATCACTCACGCCTCGGCGTGAATATCACTGCGCCACGCGGCAATATCATACGGCGTGTAAACGCCGTATATCACTGCCCTTTCCCCCTCCGACCTAGTCGGGTACACCTCCTCGGCCACTTCCCATGACAAGGCGAGGCAAGCGGTTGGTGCGCCCCGCCCACACACGCAAAAAAACGGACGGTCTTTGACCGTCCGTTTTCAATTTCTACGATTAGTGCTTGTTACCGAACAGGCTCATGATCTCGCCGAAGCCGTCCTCATCGTCCTGCTCCATCGCGCCGCTCATCGCCGAGAAGCCGTTGATGCCTTCCATCGAAGTGGAGGAAGGAATACCCTTGCTGTTCTCGTCGAAGCCGGTCGCGACAACCGTCACGATCATCTCGTCATCCAACGTGTCGTCGAACGCCATACCCCAGATGATGTTCGCATCGGGATGCGCCGCCTTCTGAATGGTGGACGCCGCAATATCGACATCCTCGAGGTCGACATCGGGGGACGCGGTAACATTGATGATCACGCCGCGAGCGCCCTTAATGGAGGTCTCGAGCAGCGGGCTCGCGATGGCGCGCTCTGCCGCCTCGATCGCCTTATCCTTGCCACCGGCACGGCCAAAGCCCATATGCGCGTAGCCCGCGTCCTTCATAACGGCGGTCACGTCCGCAAAGTCAAGGTTAACCATTGCCTGGCTGGTGATCAGGTCGGAGATGGACTGCACGCCCTGGCGCAGAACATCGTCGGCCATATTAAACGCATTCGCCAACGTAATACGCTGATCGCTGATGAGCTTCAGACGCTCGTTGGGGATGACAAGCAGGCTGTCCACGTGATCGCAGAGGTTCGCGATACCCTTTTCCGCCTGCTCCAGACGGCGACGGCCCTCAAAGCCAAAGGGTTTCGTGACAATACCGACGGTGAGGATGCCCAGATCACGGGCAATGCTCGCTACAACGGGAGCCGCACCCGTACCGGTGCCGCCGCCCATACCGGCAGTGATGAAGACCATATCGGTGCCCTTCAGCGCCGCTTCGATCTCCTCACGGCTTTCCTCCGCCGCGCGCTGGCCCTTATCGGGGTTCGCACCGGCACCCATGCCGTGCGTCAGCTTTTCGCCGATCTGCAGCTTCAGCGTCGCCTGCGAACGGGCGATCGCCTGACGGTCGGTGTTGATCGCGACGAACTCGACACCCTGAAGGCCCGAGCGCACCATACGATCCACCGCGTTACCGCCGCCGCCGCCGACACCGACGATCTTTATCTGCACGCCGCCTGCGTAATCATTTTCGATTTGAAATCCCATGAGAAACTTCCTCCCTGTTTTATAGTTAGCTGTTGGATATTTATATTTTTGCCATTATTCTAATGATACCACGAATTTGCCGTAATATCAACAGAAAAATTGCAATTTTCGACTCACTTCACAAAAAATTTTTATCCGACGGGATCCGACACCGCCGTTGTCGAGGTTTGATCGCTTTCCGGCTCAACCAACGTAGGCCGCGGAGCGGTCGTCGTCGTTGCCAACAGCGATGACGGTGTGAAAATCGTCTGATCCTGCAGATCCGGATTGGAATACGAGCTGATGTCCAGTACACCCGTCACATTCTCCGAGTGCGAAGCGGTCAGCTTCGGAAGAACATCGTGCGCGATGACGCGAAGCTCATATTCAAGGTTGGAATCGTTTCCGAGGCGCACCTCGATCTGATCCCGCCAATACACCTTCAGATCGCTGATATCCGAAAGATCCACCCGGGTGATATCCTGAAACTCCGCCACACGGATCGCGTCTAAGAGCTTCTCGGCGATGGCCCACGAATACACATCCATCACGGGAGCTCCGACCTTGATGCCGCCCTCAGGAGGGACGCCGCCTTCGATCAGCATCAACCGTTTCGGACGATCGGACGTGATTTCACATTCCTCGAGCGCCATGCCGTTTTTACCGACCAGCACCCAATGCCCGTTCGCATACACCGCGGCCACAACCTCGGTCTCGGTCACTGTGATGTGCACCTCGCGCATATTGACGGTCTGTACCTCGACCGTTTCATAATACGGAAACGCCTCGCGGATCGCCTTTTCCGCGTCGTTGCTGTTCACCGCAAAGATGCTCTGCCCTTTATATACGCCGCTTTGTGCGACTACCGCCTCCTCGTGGTAGACGGAGTTCCCCTTGACGTGGATCTCAGACACGGAAAACACACCGCCCTCGGCGCCCTGACTCGGCATCGTCAGCCAGAAGAATACGATACCGAGCAACAGCGCCAGTATGATCGTCAGCAGTACAACCAAAAAGTAAAACCGATGCCTCGCCTGCGCCTCGCGTTTTTCCTGTAACTCACGCTCGGTCATCCGTGTCCACATCCTTTCTTTTTCATTCTTATCGTTGCCGAACCACGCACGCGCCGAGTGAGCAAAGTCCCTGCTCCAGCGCGGCATACCCGCGGTCCAGGTGACACAGCCGATCGATCTCGGTGCGCCCCTCAGCGGCAAGCGCCGCCACTACAAGCGCCGCACCGCCGCGCAGGTCGGTACAGCTCACTTTGGCGCCGCTGAGGCGTTTTACACCCTCCACAACCGCGACTCGCCCTTCCGTTTTGATGCACGCCCCCATACGGCGCAGCTCTCCGACGTGCTTGTAGCGGCTGTCAAAAATATTCTCAATAAACACACTCGTCCCGTCCGCGACTGCCGCCATCGCCATGATCGGCGCCTGGGCATCGGTCGGAAACCCGGGATACGGCATTGTACGTACCGTGCGGATGCGCCCGAGCCGTTGCGGCGCTTTGAGGTGCACGGTGTCGCTCTTTGCAAGCAAGGCACATCCCGCTTCCTCCAGCACACTGAGCACCGCAGACAGATGCAACGGCTGAGCACCGCGTAAAAGCAATTCTCCGCCCGTCACCGCCGCGGCCGCGAGATACGTTGCGGCTTCGATGCGGTCGGGCATAACCTCGTAACGGCAGCCGATCAAACGCCTGACGCCCTGTATGCGGATAACGCCCTCGCCGCCGCCCGTGATCCGCGCACCGCACGTATTCAAAAAGCGGCACAGGTCAACAATTTCCGGTTCACGCGCGGCGTTACAGAGCACCGTTTCCCCCTGTGCAAGCACCGCCGCCAGAAGTACGTTCTCGGTAGCTCCTACACTTGGGAAGGAAAGCGTCACCGTCGCACCGTGCAAGCCGTGCGGCGCACGGCAATGCACCGTGCCGCCATCCTCCCGCACCGTCACGCCCATCTGGCAAAGGGCCGCCAGATGCAGATCGATCGGGCGCGGCCCAAGCTCACAGCCACCGGGGAAACACAAATGCGCCTCGCCCGCCCGTGCCAGAATGGCACCGAGAAACACGATGGAGCTCCGCATTTCCCGCATCTGCGCTTCGGGAATGTCACTGCGACAGGACGCTCCCTGCCGCACCTCCACACAGTCTCCCTCGGTCACAACCTCACAGCCGAGATGCCGCAGGATCGATACCGAGGCCGCTACGTCGGAAAGCGGCGGACACCGTGTCAGCACCACGGGAGAATCCCCGAGAAGCGATGCCGCCAAAAGCGGCAACGCACTGTTTTTTGCTCCGTGCAGTGTCAGTTCTCCCCGTAACGTTCGCGATCCCTCAATCACCAGTTTCGACATAACGGACACCCCTTTTGCGACCGCACGGCGGTCGTCGATTTCTATGTTACAGGGTATGCGTTTTATCCGAAAAGGTGCCGTTTTACGTAAATTTTCCTACCTTCGGGGAGGGGTTTCCTTCAATACGTCCCGAATCACTTTCAGTACCCGTTCCTTGGCATCCGGCATAGCCTCCGTTCGGGCGTTCTCCCCCATACGCAGCAAGGTGGCGGGATCGGCCGTTATACGTCGGATCGCCTCCCACAGCGCCGAAGCGGAAAGATCCTTCTCTTCAATGCATTCCGCCGCTCCGCATTTCACGAGCACTTGCGCATTGTGAAACTGATGGTTCTCCGCCACAAAAGGAGACGGAATAAGAATCGACGGCTTGCCGCACGCCTTCAGCTCGGTGAGCGTCATCGCACCGCATCGACAGATTACAAGATCCGCCGCCGCCATACAATCCTTCATATTGTGAATGTATTCCCTGACATCGATACCGTCGGTATCGGTCGGAATGTTCGCATCGCGAAGCGCCTCACACATCGCCTTATAGCCACCCGTGCCTGCCGCATGGATATGCTGAAGCGTCCCCTCCCGAAGGCTCTTTTCCAGCACACCGACCATCGCACAGTTGATCGCCGACGCGCCGAGACTGCCGCCAAAGGACAGCACCACGGGACGTTCGTCCAACCCAAGGCGCTGACGCGCCTCCTGCTTATTCATCATCGTAAAATCCGACGGAAGCGGATTGCCCGTCACAACCACCTTGGCGTCCGAAGGGAAATACGCCTTCGACGCTTCCTCCGCTACACAGATGGTTGCCCATTTGGCGAGCATCTTTACCGTCACGCCCGGGAGCGCGTTCGACTCGTGCACCACAACCGGCACACCCATCTTCGCTGCCTGTCGCAGGATCGGACCGCAAACATAGCCGCCGGTGCCGACCGCAAGATCGGGTTTGAAATCCGCAATGATCTTCTTAGCACGGCTCCCCGCCGTAACCGTACGCCACACCGTACGCACATTGTGCGCCAGCGCCGACGGCGAAAGGCTTCGTTGAAAGCCGCTGACCTTCATGGTTTCGATGCGATATCCCGCCGCAGGGACAAGACGGGTTTCCATCCGCCCTTCAGCGCCTACAAACAAGATCTCACACGCGGGATACGCCTCTTCAATTGCTTTGGCAATCGTGAGTGCGGGGTTGATATGCCCCGCTGTACCGCCGCCCGTCATCAACACGCGCATACCGCGTTCCCTCCGTTAACTGGTTTTTGTCACACGTCGCCTGGACACCGCCAGTATGATGCCCATCTGCGCGAGCAGCATAACCAGTGATGAACCGCCGTAACTGAAAAACGGCAAGCTGATACCCGTGTTCGGAAGCAGGTTCGAAACAACCGCAATGTTGATCGCCACCTGAATGCCGATCTGCGCCGTCAGGCCGATCGCCAGCATAAACCCAAATTTATCGGGAGCGTGCATCGCGATCACAAAGCCGCGCCATACCAGAACCGCAAACAGCACAATGATGATCAATGCACCGATAAAGCCCATCTCTTCGCACACAATGGCAAAGATAAAGTCGTTTTGCGGCTCGGGAAGGAACAGATGCTTCTGACGGGAATTGCCGAAGCCCTGCCCCATCAAACCGCCTGAACCGATGGCATAGAGCGATTGCATCGTCTGCCACGCCTGATCGGGGTTGCGTTCGTAGGTGTTAAACAGATCGAGCCATACCTCAATGCGGTCTTTTTCGTAGCCAACCACCAGTATCATAAACACCACCACAGCGACCGCCAACAGGATCGTCAGAAACAGCCAGCGAGGTTTGGTGCCGCCGATATACATCATCACAAAACCGAGCGCAAACACCAGCATCGTACCCGACAGGTGAGGCTCCAGCAAGGTCAAGCCGCATACCACGGCAAGCACAGCCATAAACGGCAGATAGCCGCCTTTAAAGGTGTCCATCTTCTGATAATTCAGCGACACCATATGCGCAAAGAGCACCACTACGGCAAACTTTGCCACCTCGGATGGTTGGAAGCCGCCGATCAGCGGCAACGGAAGCCAGCGTGATACGCCGTCATCCGACGGCAGGATCAGCACCAGGATCAGCAGTACCACCGAAACAGCGAACAGCGGGATCGCCAGAGCGTGAAACTTATGATAGTCAAAGGCCGACAGCAAAAGCAACGCCCCGACACCGATCAGTGCAAAGATCAGCTGGCGGTTGATGAAAAAGTAGCTGTCATCCTGATAATAATACGCGTTGACGTAGCTTGCTGAAAACATACACGCAAGCCCGATCGTCAGCAAGATCAGAAGAACGATGAGGAACGGTTTATCGAAGCCCTGTTTCGTATAGAACAGCGCCTTGAACTTCTGCCATTTGCTCATCGTCTTCGCGGCGGAGGAAGCCATCGTCCCGCACCCCTTTCTTCCGTAATAGTCTTTGTTACATCAGATCATCAGCGGCAGACAAAGCAATCCGACCACTGCCGTGACCGCACAAAACACGGTCACAATTTTATTTTCGCTCCAGCCGCACATCTCAAAGTGATGGTGGATGGGGCTCATTTTAAAGAGACGCTTACCGTGCGTCAGCTTGAAATAGCTCACCTGAAGCATCACCGACAGGGTTTCAACGATATACATAACGCCGACGGGAATGAGCAAAAACGGACGCCCGATCGCGAAGCACAGCGCACACAGCATACCGCCGATAAACAGCGAACCCGTATCTCCCATAAACACCTTTGCGGGATGCAGATTCCATACAAGGAAGCCCGCAATCGCGCCGACAAACGTCATGGCCGCAAGGCTGTTGGCGTAAGCGCTCAGCGCAAAGGACACGACCGTAATCAGCAGTGTCGCCACCACGGTGACCGAGCCGCACAAGCCGTCGATGCCGTCCGTCAGATTGGTGGCATTGGAGAAGCCGATCACAAAAAACACACACAGCGGCAAATACCACCAGCCAATATCCGTCATACCGATAAACGGCACATGGATAACGGATGCATGGCCCATAAAAAACATCACGAGCGCATATCCTACACCGACCACCAACTGCAAAAGCATCTTCTGCGACGAGGTCAGACCGAGATTGCGTTTTTTGACAATTTTGATATAATCGTCCGCAAAGCCGATCGCTCCGCAACAAAGTGCCATCACAAGGCCGGCCAGCAACCGCATACGTTCGCCGGATTCGAGGCGGAGCATATGCATCAGGTCATCGGTGCCCGACAACGGCTTAAACGGCAACAACCATTCACAGACTGCCGTAAACAGCACCAGCACGACAACGAGACTGCCGATAAACATCACGCCGCCCATCGTCGGTGTGCCTTGTTTGTTTTTATGCCACGAGGGCCCAAGCTCCAAAATCGTCTGGCCGAACTTGAGCTTGTGAAGCGCGGGAATCACAAAGCGCCCCGCGATCATCGCCAGCAAAAACGCGACAAACGCCGCGACGGTTACATAAATCATCTTATCCATAGCATTCCCTGATTTCTGTTGTATACTCTGTCAAACGCCGTTACCACGAAGCCAAAACATCCGCAATGACCTCGCGTTCATCCAAATGGATCACGCCGTCCTTGAGAATCTGATACGTCTCGTGGCCCTTGCCCGCGAGAAGCACGGTATCGCCCGGACACGCATGGTGCATCGCCCAGGAGATCGCCTCTATGCGATTTTCAATCACAATATGCTCGCAATCCGACGGCAAGCCCGCCGTCACATCGCGCAAAATGGCCTGCGGATCCTCGGTGCGGGGATTGTCGGAGGTGACGATCACCACATCGCCGTACTTCGCCGCCATTGCCGCCATTTTCGGACGCTTGCCCTTATCGCGATCACCGCCGCAACCGAACAGAACGAGAAGCCGTCCCTTTGCACATTCTTTCAGAGTGCGGCAGATATTATCGAGGCCGTCGGGGGTATGCGCATAATCGATCACCATCGTAAAATCGCGGTTTGTCGGCACGACTTCAGCGCGGCCCTTGACACCCTGCGTATGCGCAAAGGCTTTCACAACCTGCTCGAACGGGAAGCCGAGTGTCAGCAGGCATGCCGCACTCGCCAGCGCATTATACACCGAGAACATACCGGGAATCGGCAGGTGAAGCGGCGCTTCCTCGCCGTTACCGCACAGGCGGAAGGTAACACCGTCCGCCCGCAGCTGAATATCCTGCGCCGTATACGAAGCCCCCTCCGCGTTTACCGCGTAGGTGTACAGCTCGGCGCTGTCAAACCCGCCGGCCAAGGTTTGCGCCCAAGGATCGTCGGCGTTGAGGATGGCGTGACGCGCCCGCTTGAACAGCCGTGCCTTCGCGGCGGCATACGCCTCCATCGTTTTGTGATAGTCAAGGTGATCCTGTGTCAGATTCGTAAACACCGCCGCATCGAACACACAGCCTTCAACACGATCCTGATCGAGCGCGTGAGAGCTGACCTCCATCACCACATAGTCACAACCCTCTTTGCTCATCAGCGAAAGCATACTCTGCAATTCATAGGGATCGGGTGTGGTATGCCCCGACGGCATGACACGATCGCCGACCATATTCTGGATGGTACCGATCAGGCCGACCTTGTGCCCCAACTGCTCCAGAATGCTTTTGAGGATATAGGTCATCGTTGTTTTGCCGTTCGTACCGGTCACACCGATCAGATGAAGCTGTTCGGCGGGATTGCCGAACCAGTTGGCGCAAAGCTGTGCCCAGGTACGGCGGGAAGACGGCACCGTGAGCTCTCTCTCAAGTCCCATCTGCCGTTGCGTCACTACAAGAGCCGCTCCTGCATCGTGCACTTGCTTTGCAAACTTATGACCATCCACCGCGGGACCTTCGATACACACAAACACATAGCCCGGCTTCACACGTCGCGAATCGCAGGTCAGACCGACCACGCACGTATCATCGGCCACATCGGCAATTCCCGCAAAAAGCTCTCTCACTGTCATCGGACGTCTCCCTCTCTCCTCAAGATCCTTGTTTATTCAATCGTATCCTCATAAAGAAATTCCACGCGGACGATCGTGCCGCACGGCACCTCGGTGCCGGGAGCAATGCTCTGGCTTGCCGCCAAGGCACCGCCGCCTTCGAGGTTTGTGCCGCTGAGCTGAATGTTCAGATCATAATAAGCCGCCACCTCGCTGGCACCCGACACGGAATACCCTGTGAAATCGGGCACCGTCGTTGTCTGCGATTGCAGACTGCTCTGATCGGTGTACAGCACCACGCGTCCCTCGGCGGGGATGCTCTGCCCCGCTTCGGGAACCTGCTTGATAACCGTATTACCGCTGCCTTCCACGCGAACGGTCAGGCCCGCCGCATGGATGGCCGCCTCCGCCTCGGCAATTGTTTTTCCTTCAACGGGCGGCGTGTTGCGGCTCAGATCCGCCATCTCTTCCGCCGTGTACTGCGGCTCTACGCCGAGATACGGCAATGTCTCTTCCAAAATCTTTTTCGCCACGGGAGCGGCAATGGTACCGCCGTAACGGTTCGCGCATTGCGGCTCGTCGATCATCACGAGGATCGCCACCTGCGGATCGTCGGCAGGCGCAAAGCCGCTGAACGAAGCAACCACGTTGTTTGAACCGGTTTCGGTACGATCTTCGGTTTTTTCGGAGGTACCCGTTTTGCCCGCCACGCGGTAGCCCGCCACGTAGGCATTCCGACCGCCGCCGCTGTTGACCGCATCGGCCAGAAGACGTGCCACTCGCGATGCCGTATCCTCGGAGATCACCTGACGCTTGACGGTCACGGGCGTATTCGTCACGACATTGCCGTCGCCGTCGAGCACCTGCTGTACCACGTACGGCTGTAACAGCTGTCCGCCGTTCGCGATCGCCGACACCGCCGTGATCATCTGGAGCGGCGTGACCTTAAAGGTCTGCCCCATGGACGAAGTCGCCAGCTCAACGGGATTCAGCTCATCGCGCGAGTGATAAAAGCCCTCGGATACATCGAATTCGCCGAGCATATCGATGTCGGTTTTCTCCGTGAAGCCGAAGCCGGTGTAATACTCGTAAAACAGATCGCGTCCTACCGCCGTACCGATCTGAATAAACGCAGGGTTACAGGAATTGCTGATCGCCTCTCCGAGCACCTGCGTACCGTGGCTCATCGGCGACACGTGACAGTCGATGTTGTAATCCGCTACCTTTTGCGTGCCGACGCAGGTAAACGTGCTGTTTTCGGTGATGATGCCTTCCTCCAGCGCCATCGCCGTTGTAAACATTTTAAAGACCGAACCGGGCTCATAGAACTCCGTAACCGCTTTGTTGGTCCATTGCTTGATCTGCGCCGCCTCAAACGCGGCATCCTCTTCCTCGGTGCCCGCCAGCTCCGCCAGCGCCGTCAGCTCGTTCGGATCGGTGATGGTGAAGGGATCGTTCGGATCAAAATCCCCTTTGGTGGCCATCGCCAGGATCGCGCCCGTATTGACATCCTGCACAATGGCAACGGCACGGTTGGTCGCGCCCGTATTCGCCACCGCTTCTTCGAGATGCTTTTCGGCAAAATGCTGGATCGTCTGATCGATGGACAGCACCAGGCTGTGGCCATCCTCCGCATCCACGGTTTTTTCGTAGGAGAGCAGGTTGGGCATATCGTTTCCCCAGCCGTTCTGCGCGGTAACAATGCGTCCCGCTTCGCCCTCAAGAAGCTCATTATACTCCGCTTCCAAGCCGTACAAGCCCGTATTCTCCGCACCCGTAAAGCCGAGCACCGACGACAACAGCGAGCCGTAAGGGTAGGTGCGCTTATAATCGGTTGTCAGGCGGAACACGCCGTAAAGCTCGTTTTGCTCCACCCAGGCGATCAGCTCCTCCGCAAGAGGACGCTCGATCTTCGATTTGACCACCTCGTACATGGAGTCGGTCTTGCACGCCTGGCGGTAAAGCTTATCGCGGTCAACACCGAGGAGCGACGACAGCTCATCGGCGAGCTTCTCGCGGTTGACCTCCTCGTCGATGTTGTTCGGATCCATAATGACCGTCCACACCTGCATGCGTTCCGCCAGCACTTCCATATTCGCGTCATAGATCGTGCCGCGGTGCGGGGAGATCACATTATCGCTGAGTTGCTGTTCCGTGGCGCGACGTTGCCAGTCGTCCGTCTGCACGATCTGAAGCATCACCAGCTGTACAAGAAGCGCACCGAACGCCAGCAGTACAATACCGAGCAGTACAAAGATGGCACGCGTCCACATCTGCCGTGTGGGACGGTTTTTAGCGGCGGCCGAGGCCGTTTTTTTCGATTGTCGCTTCGGATCTGTTGCCATACCGACTGCTCCTTTCCGTACGATTGTGACCGAATAAAAATAACAAACGAGAGTTAAGATCGATCAATCTCAACTCCCGATATGCTGACCAAAACGGGCATGCGATCGTTCTATACATTCGTATGCCGAAATTCAGCGTGTATTCATATAAAGCATGATTCGGCGATGCTTCAACGGCCTCCGATCAACCGCCGAACCAGCCGGCGATCGCCGCACCGATCGTCTCAAACACACCCTCGGGCGCGGGATCGGACACCTCGATCTTGTCACCGCCGTCGACCGTAATGTATTCGATCTGATAGGATTCGACCTTTTCCATGCCGTTTTCCTTGGCAAACGTCTCCACGCTCTCTGCGGACAGCTTCGCCGACAGTTCGTTTGTCAGACGGCTGGTTTCGCTTTGCAGAATGGTGAGCTGCTCCTCCATAGCGGAGATGCGGTCGTTTACCTCCGTGTGCTGTACACGGAACACGATCATCATCACGACCGCCGTGATCATCAACAGGCCGAACAGCACATTCGACACCATCCGCGAACGACGCGCACGGCTCTCCTTCTTTTTTTGTAACGCAGTGGTCTTCTCGGGCGAGTTCACTGCACGAAGCCGCGGCGAATCGGTTTCAAACAGCGACAGATCGTAAGCGCTTGTTCCCTTTGCCATGGCAATCCTTCCTTTCTTAAAGATACTTCTTATTGATAACGTTCATGCAGCTTTTCAACACAGCGAAGTACCGCGCTGCGGCTGCGGGGGTTATTTTCCAGTTCCTGTTCATCGGCCTTGACGGGTTTTCTTGTGACGGCCGACGCCGCCGGGGTGCGTCCGCACACACAGACGGGACTTTCGGGCGGGCAGACACAGCCTTGTCGCCAGGCGGCAAACCGCGTCTTGACCATACGGTCCTCTAAAGAATGAAACGTGATAACGGCAAGACGTCCGCCGACCGCGAGCGAATCAAACGCGCGGTCAAGAGCGCGGGACAGGCACCCAAGCTCATCGTTTACTTCAATGCGCAGAGCCTGAAACACACGACGGGCGGGATGCTTATCGCGGCGGGCCGCCGCAGGATAGGCGGCTTTGATCAGCTCAGCCAGCTGCAACGTCGTTTCGATCGGGCGGTCAGCCCGTTCACGGACGATCGCCGCCGCAATGCGTCTTGAAAACTTTTCTTCGCCGTAGCGAAAGAAAATGTCCGCAAGCGCTTCCTCACTCAATGTGTTACAAAGCTCAGCGGCGGTCACGCCGCTTTGGCTCATACGCATATCCAGCGGCGCATCCTCGTGATAGGAGAAGCCACGGGATGCATCATCGAGCTGATGCGACGAAACGCCGATATCGAGAAGAATACCGTCCACCGGCGGGATCCCCCGCTCGGCGAGCACCGTATCCATATACTCAAAATTGGTGCGGATCACGGTCGCGGGCAAGCCGCTGAGCCGTTCCGACGCCACCTTGATCGCGTCGGGATCCTGATCCAGTGCGTAAAGATGACCGGTCGTCAATTGCGAAGCAATCGCGAAGGAATGTCCGCCGCCGCCCGCCGTACCGTCCACATACAGCCCGTCGGGCTTTACGGCAAGAACGTCCAGCACGGGAGCCATCAGTACCGGTAAATGGTATCCGCTTCCCGGCACCTTCGGCACGCCGATCACCTTCCTTTGAATGATTACATTATAGCATAAATCGTTACAATACGCAAGTGATTTTGTTTCTTTTTTGTAACTTTTCGGTGACTTTTTCCGTAAATTTTGCGAAAGAGATCCCAGGGTGCTTTTGTTTAAAACTACCAAAAACCAGCCCCAAAACGGTTACAAACCAAGAGCGGCAAAATCCTCGAAAATATCGCTTTGCGTCATCGCGCCCACGACCTCTTCATAGCGCTCGGGGCTCCAGATTTCCGCACGGTTGGCCCCCGCGCCGATGATCACCGCCTCCTTGACAAGGCCCGCATATTCGAGCAAATGCTTCGGGAGCAAAATACGGCCCTGCGCATCGGCCTGCACGTCAGCGGCGTTAGAGGACAAATAGCGCAACAGCGGACGGGACTTGGTCATTGGGAGGTCTTCGAGCTTTTCGAGCATCGCGTTCCACCCATCCATAGTGTACAAGCTGATGCAAGGCTCCATCACAGCGGCCGCCACAAAGGTTTCGCCCAGCACATCACGCATTTTTGCGGGCACAAACACGCGCCCCTTCGCGTCAATATTGTGAGAATACCGTCCGCGCATCGCTCGTACACCTCCTTTTTCGGAATGATTTCGGAAAAACGGTGGAAAACTCGGTGGAAATCGTGTAAAACTCACCACAACCCACCACTTCGAGAAACTTTTCACCACTTTTCTTCATTATACAGTACGTTTTCTGAAATTGCAATAGGGGTTTCGGGAAAAAAGTAAAATTTTTATAACTATTTTTTCAAAAAAATAACCCGCAAACTCCTTTTAAAGAGTTTGCGGGTTGAAGCCGAACGGTATCGGCGTCAATCAGAACGCGATTTTTTGTGCAATGTAATCGGCGAGCGCCTCGATCTTGACGCGCTCCTGCTCCATCGTGTCGCGATCGCGCACGGTCACACAGCCGTCCTCCTCCGACTCGAAGTCGTAGGTGATGCACAGCGGGGTGCCGATCTCATCCTGGCGGCGGTAACGCTTGCCGATGGAGCCGGCGTCATCATAATCCACCATAAAGAGCGGCGACAGACGATCACGCACCGCCTTTGCTTGCTCGCCGAGCTTCTTGGACAGCGGAAGCACCGCCGCCTTGTAAGGAGCGAGCGCCGGATGCAGGCGAAGCACCACGCGAGTGTCCTTGTCGTCGATTTTCTCCTCGTCGTACGCCTCACAGAGGAACGCCAGCACCACGCGATCCGCACCGAGCGACGGCTCGATGACGTACGGAATGTAATGCTCGTTGGTTTCGGGATCGAAGTATTCGAGCTTCTG
>JAFQMR010000174.1 GCA_017396175.1 Clostridia bacterium | reverse complement strand
TTTTTGGAATACCCGAGCACCGAGCCGTTGAGATAAATGTTCTCACGGGCGGTCAGGTCCAGGTCGAAGCCGGCACCGAGCTCGATGAGGGGCGCGATGGTTCCGGCGGTTTCCACGGTGCCCTCGGTGGGGGTAAGAATACCCGAAATCACCTTCAGCAACGTACTCTTGCCGCTGCCGTTGAGACCGACGATGCCGAATACATCGCCTTTTTTGATATCAAAGCTGACATCGTCCAAGGCGACAAAATCCTCGTACATCAGCTTGCGGGTAACGAAGCGCAGAAAATATTCTTTGACGCTGTCAAGCTTTTCCTTGCTCATATTGAAATGCATTTCGATGTTTCTCAACTCGACGGCATTCTGTTCGTTCATACGGATCGTCCTCCTTGTTAAATGTGAAGGATAAAGCGCTTTTGTGCTTTCGAGAAGATCAGGCATCCGAGAAGCAACGTCACAAGCGCAATACCGAAGCAGATCAGGTTGTCGTCAACGGTCGGAAGCGTATACATCACGCTGTCGGCGGTGTTGGCGCCGAGCATCATCACATCGCGGAAATAATCCACAAAGTAATACAGCGGGTTGCAGTGAACGATGGTATTCAGTATGTCGTTCCCCTCGATCAATTCCATCGGATAGATAATGGGAGTGAGATACATCCACACCGTCAGAAGCACACCGTACAGGTGCTGGATATCGCGGAAATACACCGTCAGTGCGCTCAGGATCAGGCTCATACCGACGCTGAACACAAAGCAGTAAAAGACAGCGACGGGTGCCAGCAGGATCGCCCAGGTCGGAAACACTCCCTGGAAGAGCATCACGGCCACGACGGCGATCATACTGAATGCCATATTGATCAGTGCGAACAGGCATTTTTCAAGCGGGAAGATGTATTTCGGAATATAGACTTTTTTAATAAGGGAGGCGCCGGCAAGAATCGAACTCATCGACAGGGTGGTCGCTTCCGAGAAGAAGTTCCAGATGGTCGCGCCGACAATATAATAGGCCGCGAAATGGTCGATGCTGACCTTCAGGAGAATGCCGAACACCTGTGAGATGACCAGCATAGTGAGGAGGGGGTTAAGCACGCTCCACAGCACGCCGAGCACCGAACGGCGGTATTTGATTTTGAAATCCTTGGAGACAAGGTTGAACAACAAGGGGGAGAAGGTTTTGGCGTCATACAAGAATTTTTTGATCCCTTTTGCGTTCTGATTCACAGGTAACCCTTCTTTCTGAGAATTGGGATTATTTCAGACGGATGTCGGTATGTTTATGAGAAAAATGCGGGTTGAAATACGGATCCCCTGCCCGAAGAACATCAAGGTAGCGCGATTCGAAAAGGATCGCCGCCGTGCGGTCGCGACAGGGCTTGCAGGGCGTGTGGATCACAAGCTCGGCGTGCGGCGTGAACAGATTCTGAAGGCCGCGTTCGCGAAGCTTTAAGCAAAAATCACTGTCGCCGTAGCAGGAAGACAGCGAGCGGTCGAACCCGCCGACGTCGTTGAACAACGAGCGGCGCACCATCAAGCACGATGAGCTGACGGCGCTGACGTTACGGACAAAGCAGAGACGGCCGCGATGACCGATCTCCGCGTAGGCCTCTCCGTGATGCTCAGCCCCTACGGTGCGCTCGCGCCCGAGGCCGAGCACGTAGCCCGCATGATGGATGGAGCCGTCGGGATGAAGAAGCTTCGCGCCCACCGCGCCGACATCCTCGCGCTGGGCGAGCATCAACAGTTGTTCTATCCAGTCAGGCGAGAGGATTTCGGCATCTTCGCTCAGAAACACAAGGTAGTCGCCCTCGGCTTGTGCCGCCGCTTGCATAAGCTGTTTGTTGTGAGGGATCGCTTTGGTTTGCAGTATGCGACAAAACGGCACCGCCCCCGATGCAAGAAACTTGTCCGCCTCGGAGGTATCCTGTGCGGCGCGGGTTATAAGAACTTCGTAATGTTCATAAGTCGTGTTGCGCAGGACAGAGGCGAGGCAACGGGAAGGAAACGGCGCGTAGCTTGCGGCGATCAGAACGGAGACTTTCGGACGTTCCTTCAGCGCGTAATCGATATTGTAGATCGCAGGGAAGGCGCGGGAGCTGTGAACGGTGCATTCCCGTCCGGTCACACGTACGACGCTGTCGTGAACGGCGCGCTGTCCCGCGTCGATGGCGTACGGCTTCGAGCTGATGTCCGAAGCAACCGACTCTTTATGGGAACGCCAGAAATACAGTAGCTTCGGAATATGTACAATATGCTCGGCGTGTTCAGTCAGCCGAAGCATCATATCGTGATCCTGACTGCCGTCGTATTCGGAGCGGAAGGTGCCCGCTTTTTCGAGAAGCTTCCGCGAGAAGGACGTGAAATGGCAGATGTAATTGTTGGCACGCAGGGTATCCGCACCGAAATCCGGTTTATAATGAAAGGTAAGAACGGTTCCGCCGCGGTGGCGCACGAAGGTCGCTTCGTCGGTGTACACCATATCGGCGTTTTTCTCCTCCACTGCCTTCATCGTTTCAAAGAGTGCGGAGGGATGGAGAATATCGTCGTGGTCAAACAGGCTGATAAACGCCCCTGTTGCCATAGCGATGCAAGCGTTGGTGTTACCGGAAATGCCTTCGTTATTTTCAAGCTTGCGATACACGATCCGTGCATCGGCTTCGGCCAGCTCAAGGCAACGGCTGCCGACCTCGCCGTGTTCTTCGTCACTGCCGTCTGCCAGGCACAGCTCCCAATGAGGATAGGTCTGCGCCTGCACCGACGCGATCATATCGTTCAGGAAGGGGAGCGGCGTATTGTAAAGCGGGACAAGAATGCTGAAGGTGACCGGGGAAAAGAAGACGGTACCTTCTTCGGCTTTGCGTTGCTTCTTGCCGATGCGGATGAAGCGATTGATACTGCCGGGAACGATCTTACGGTGCACCGCCTTCAGTAACCCGAAGGGGCCCGCACGAAACAGTAAGCGGGCCGCTTTTTTCAGTTTCGCGGATTTTGGGGAGGGTTGCCCCGTGTACGCGGGCAACGCGGGCAACGTGGTCGCGTCGTACGGCAACCGTTGTAAAAGGGAATCGATCTGTGCTTGCTCTTCGGGGGAGCGTGTTTGTTCCGACATAGAGGCGACCATCCTTTCCCGTCGGTCGCAGAGCATTTACGACCTTATAATCTAATATAGTATACCATAAACAGAAAAGCTCGTCAATAAAAAAAGAAAGACCGTGCATGTCACACGGTCTTTCTGCGTTGTAATACAAAGCCCCACATAGCCGTAAGCTGTCGGAATAACCTGCTATTAGTAAAGCAGGTGGGTGCTCGCCCAACGGTTTCACGCTCCCTTCGTCCCGTCGAAGCGGGGAGGTCTGCAATCCGTCGTCGGAGTCAAGCTCCCGAAATTATACTGTAATAGGGTTATAAGACAGCGGTCCGCGCACTACGCAGGGGATCGGACGGTTTATTCGTCGACGTGATCGATCTCGTAATAATCCGCCAGACGCTCTTCGAAAACAGCGGCCACATCCTCGAATTCGTTATCATCGTCGATGGTGACTAACACTTCGCCGTCTTCCTCGTCTTCGACGCGCATGATCACCAGTTCACCGGACGATTCCACGAGCTCCTCAGGCTCTTCGAACACGGGCATCAGCGCTACGTAGCGCGCCGTATCGGTTTCGATGGCATCGAGGATCTCGAATTCTTGTTCGTTGCCGTTTTCATCCATCAGGGTGACGAGCTCCTGCTCGTAGCTCTCAAATTGTTCTTCGCTCATTAGTATGTTCACTCCGTTTCAAAGTATTCCTTTTTCGTGAAAAAAAGGGGAAAAGCAATAAAAAAGCGCGGTTTGAAAACGCCCCGCTTCTTTTATTGTATCGCGTTTTTGTTCGTTCGTCAATAGAAAATCGCCAAAAACCGCAATTATTTAAAATATCTATATTTTTTCAACTTTTTTCAAAAAAAGTGTTGACTTTCACGAAACGGTGTGCTATAGTAAAGGTGACGAAAGGGAGAGGCCAAAAACAGATCCGAAAAACGGATCGGAAGAGCCCGCAAAACTCCTTTCGATTCTCCGGAAAGAGGTGAGTCCCGTGGCTTAAGACAGCTACCGGATACCAACCGAATAGCCCACAGTACAAGGAGCTGTTGACTATGAGAAAGAGAATATTCCGTTACGTCAAAGAATCTTAAAGAAAGGATGAGTCCCGTGTACTAGGATAGCCCCCAACCGATGAGAGGATCTCTGACAAACCATTTTCGAACCCCCCTGTAAATGACAGCGAGCTTCGGTAAACCGAACGACCGTGTCAATCCTGCAACGGAACAATAGGCCGTATGAAGACGGGCCGGAGATATCCCATCACATACATTCTACAACTGAATATCATCTCGTAACGTAAAAGGGATCGTTACAAAAATACCGAATAAAGGATTGTTTCCGATGAACGGATAAAAGTTCCCGGTATCACCGATCAATATGAAAGGAATCTACTCCGATGAACAGGTGAATGTACGTTTCGGACAAATCTGAAGAAAGACGAGGTAAACAGCCTTCACGTAACCTTTAATTTAAGACAAGCTACCGTAACAAATTCTCTAAAGTACATCCTGCGATCGCGCAAATCGCAGAACAACCTAAGAAAAGGAACGATACCGATGGGCTGAGTAATCAACGGGAAACCGAAAACGGATCGCTGAATACAGGATCCAAGTCCGAAAAATCTGTAGAAAGAAGAGGTAAAGTCCAGTGGAGCCGAACAAGCAGTAAAAGCGGTCAATGAGAGAGTAACGCTCGTTGACCGCTTATTTTTATATCGTATTCACTTTATGTATTCTGAGAAAGGAAAGCTTGTCGTACCGCATTGGCAGTATAGAAGGAGCCGCCGACCACGATCGGGTGTCGGGTGGCTTTTTTTGCGTTTTCAAGCGCCTGTATCGGATCGTCGCACACCGTGACGCTGTCGTGATATCGACGGGCAACGGCGGCGAGTCGGTCTGCCGCAAGCGCTCGTGCGGTATTCGGCGGGGTACAGCAAAGGATCTGCGCGCAATGCGGTGCCAGCATAGAGAGGCATTGGTCGGCATCCTTGTCCGAAAGCATACCGATCACAAGTGTGACGGGCGTCCGATCTAATTGCTGTAAAAGTGTCGTTAATGCGCGGATACCGTGCGGGTTGTGCGCTCCGTCCAGAAGGATCCAAGGATCGTCGGATACAAGCTCCTGGCGACACGGAAGCGTGACGGCTTGCAGTGCCGCAACGGCGGTATCGTCCTCAACGGCGTAGCCGTGACGGCACAGACACTGTATTGTCTGCAGAGCGGTCAGAGCGTTTTCTGCCTGATGTGCACCGAGCATACGTAAAGAAACGTCCCGCCGGTTCCATACAAAGTGCGTGCCGCTTGCCGTTACGTTCGGCGGTTCGGCAGGAAAAGAGGGCTGGTAGATACGTTGTCCGCCCAAAGCGGCTTTTTCATATACGATACCCAGTGCACCCTCATCCATAGAGGGGGCGCAAACGATATCGCAAGGCGGTTTGGCGATCCCGCTTTTTTGAAGGGTGATCTCTTCTACGGTCTCCCCGAGGATCGCCGTGTGATCTCGGGCGATCGGCGTGAAGACGGCGCAAAGCGGGGCGGGGATCACATTTGTGGCATCGGTCAGGCCTCCGAGACAGCATTCGATCACGGCGATACGTACTCCGCGGCGGCGAAAGG
>JAFQMR010000173.1 GCA_017396175.1 Clostridia bacterium | reverse complement strand
GCGTTGTGTTTTTCATACCGTCCTCCGTGGTCGTGTGATACGTTTATTGTACCACGGCGGCGGTGGGCGTGCAAGGGAAAATCTCTCTGTTGCGGCGAACTCCGGCGTACTGCGGATGCACTGTGCGGTGCATCCGCAAGAAGCCCTTTCCGTTTGCAGGGTAAAACCGACCGCATACGGCGGAATGGTTGCAAAATCTGCGGCAGTGTGGTACGATGGATGCGTCAGGAGGGATATGCTTGAAGTGCCGTGTTATTGTAGATCCGCAGCACGAGGAGGAAGTGGTGGTGTATACCCATGAACGGACCTCCTTGACCGACGCGATCGAGCGACTGGTGCTGGAACGGGAGGTGTCCCTGGTCGGGTATCGCGGTGAGGAGATCCTGCCGTTATCGTTACCGGAGGTGCAGTGCTTTATCGTCGAGGGCGGAAAGGTATATGCGCTGTGCGGTGAGCAACGTTGGCAGATGAAATGCCGCCTGTACCGACTGGAAGACAGTTTGCCGCTGGAGTTTGTCAAGATCAACCAATCGTGTATTGCCAATATCCGACAGATCGAGCGGTTTACCGTGTCTTTTGGTGGATCACTGAAGGTATGCTTCAAAAACGGATATAGCGATCACGTCTCGCGGCGGCAGATGAAAGCGGTCAAGGACAGATTGGGGGTAACGCTGTGAATCGGTATGTGAAGGAGTTTTTGCATCGCGGGATGCTGTTCGGTGGGTTCGGTCCGATCGTGATGGGCATTGTGTATTATGTACTGGAGCAAACGATACCGTATTTTACGCTTAGCGGAAGCGAAGTACTGCTTGCGGTGGTTTCTACCTATATGCTGGCGTTTTTGCAGGCGGGTGCCTCGGTGTTTCATCAGATCGAATCCTGGCCGTTGACGCGATCCTTGCTGTGCCATTTTGCCGTATTATACGCAGCCTATGTGTTTTGCTATTTGGTGAATACCTGGATCCCTTTTGAGCCGCTGGCGCTATTCGTCTTTACGGCGATATTTGTTGTCGGATACTTGTTGATCTGTCTTGTCGTGCATCTGTCGGTGAGGATTGTCAGCCGTCGCCTGAATGAAAAACTACAATAAACAAGGCGGAGCAACTATGCTCCGCCTTGTTGTATGTTGTCTCGTGACTCGTCACCCGGTTGTTTTTGAGGTGATGTATATCCTTTCTCAAAATAATACCCCTAGCGACAAAAAAAGTAACAAATCGTTACATTTTGGATAGTAACACATTGTTACTATTATGTCAAGGGAATTTTTACTTTTTAGGGATGTAGGAAGGGCGGGTGTGGCTATGAAGATGATCGGATTGCGTGAGATACGAAAGAAAAAAGGGTATAGCCAGCTCAAGGTAGCGATGGATCTGTGTATATCCCGGGAAGCCCTTTCTTACTATGAAAACGGAAAACGGAGTCCGGATTTGGAAATGCTGGTGTTGCTTTCTAACTACTACGGCAAGTCAGTGGATTATTTGATAACCGGGCATGAGTCTGGTGAATCACGGGATTGAGGCAGGGTGATCGTATGAACAGACCGCATATTATCTGCCATATGGTAACATCGATAGACGGTAAGGTGACGGGGGAGTTCCTCAGTTCCCCTGTCTGCGAGCGCGCGGTGGAGACGTACTATGCGATCCATCGTGAAAAGCAGGCAGATGGTTTTATTTGCGGCAGAGTCACCATGGTAAGCAGCTTCACGGGTGGATACTACCCCGATCTGTCATCGTACGCGCCGGCAGAAAAGACGGACTGTATTCCTGCGGGGTTGTCGGGATTTTATGCCGTCGCTTTTGATACAAACGGCAGGCTCGGCTGGAGGGCGAACAGGATCGTTGATCCCGACGGCGATCCCGGATATGACGGCGCCCGAATCATCGAAGTGCTGAGCGAAGCGGTTGACGAGCGATATCTCGGCTATCTCAAGGACATGGAGATACCGTACATTTTTGCGGGCAAGGATGCCATCGACATAGAGTTAGCACTTACTAAGCTAAAAAGGATCATCGGTGCGGAGACGTTGCTCTTGGAAGGCGGCAGTGTCATCAACGGTGCATTTCAGCGGGCGGGTGTTATCGATGAGTTGAGTCTGGTTGTGGCGCCTGTTGTTGCGGATAAAGCAGATAAACCTCTGTTTATGGACAGCGATGCCGCAGGATTCATGCTGATAAACACCGTACAAACAGACGGGGCTTTGGTGCTGAATTATCGAAGCATTTGTTGTTCTTCTCATGGATGAATACGTATTAAGCGAAGAAAAGCCCTCTGGAATCAGCGATTCCAGAGGGCTTTTGGTCGAAGTGCGGAGACTTGAACTCCGTGCCTCCTGGTCCCAAATATATAATATAACTTTTTTCGGGGCATTTCAGGCACTTTGTAGCCCTTTCGTCTGGAAATCACTCGCTCTTTGAGCCTCTTGTCTCCACTGTTTCCATGTGTTCCGAAAATGACTGTGGGATGAAATGTGGTCGTAAAAATACTCCCCGAACAAGAAATTTGC